>NZ_WJIE01000004.1:600000-860279 GCF_009649845.1 Polyangium spumosum | reverse complement strand
GATTCCGAGCGCACGGCAGCATGTGCCCGGCCCGCGCCTCCGCGAGCCCCAGCTCCGCTTGCATCTCGACATAGGGCGCATCTCGCCAGGCGTCCCGATACTTCTCCAGGGCCTCGTCCATCTTGCCGGCCTTCTCGAGGGCCTGGGCCTCCTTGAGGATCTTGCGCGTCTCGACGTGCAGGGCACGCACCGCGCGTGCCGAGTCGTAGGAGGCGAAAGGGATCTTGGGAGGCTCGGTCGGAGCGGCGTCCACCTTGGCGTTGTCGTCGGCCCGAGCGACCGAGGACGAGACCGAACCTGCGAGGAGGACCGTGCTTGCGAGGAGGAGGTGCTTCATGCGTGCAACCCTACCCCCGCTCCCGCCGGGCGGTCAAGACGAACGTTTGCCCGCGTGCCCTGGGTAAAACCGGCGGTTCGTCCGGGACCAAGGCTAGGGCGCCTCGTCGAGCCGCCGCGTGCTCTTCCCCTGGATTGGTTCGCCCCTTCGTTGAGCCCGAAGAACATCACGGAGTTTCAGCAGAGATTCGAGCTCATATTCGTAGAACTCCGTGGAGTTCTGCGTCGCCCTCGCTTCCTCGAGCCCGCGCTCGAGATCGGCGACGAGTGGGTCGAGCACGGCGAGCCCCTCCTCGGGGTTCTCGTCGTACGCGCAGCAATCGGCGAAAAACCTGCTTGCATTGCACCTGTCACCGAGGTCCGTGAAGCCGAGGCGCAGTACCTCGCTCCAGGCCTCGCGACAAACCTCGAAGGGCGGATGCTTTTCACGCGCAATCGATAGGATGGTTTCAGCGATGCACCGCCTGGTCTGAAGAACAGCAAATTCATCGTCACCCGCGCGCGCCACGAACTCGGCCTCCAGCCGACGGTGGTCGTCGACGGCCTCGGCGAACGTGCGGTGCCGCTCCAGCGATTTGACCAGGAGCGTGACATTGGCTGTCGTGAGCTCTCCGCCGAACGGGTCGATTTCCTTCTCCGTGGTCATGTTCGTGTCGACGCTCCATTTTTCAATCATACTTACAGGATACGCGGCCGCGGCCGAATAGCGGGACCTCGTCAGGCCATCCGTCGTCCTTCGAGCACTTCTTCCAGCAGGCGTGGCATACCGACGCCTTGTGATGTTCCCCGCGCTTGTTCGCGGGATGCTTCTCCAGGCAAGCGCCCAGGTGGTCGCTGCATGTCTTCGGAACTTCATCCTCCTTCCGAACCGTCTCCGCGATCTCCCCGGTCATCTCCACCGCGGCGGCCAGCACGACGACGGTCGTGCCCACTTCGATGAAGAGGTCGGCGAGCACGACGACCACGGCCACCGCCACCGCTGGGTTGCCGACCAGCCGACGCTCGTCCGGCGCCTGCCCGTTCGCTGGCGCGGCCGATTCAGGCACGCGCAGCTCGCGCAGCCGGAGGAGCTCGTCCGTGACCGTCATGCCTCGCAGCGCGATCCGCAAACATATCGCGAGCTCCGGATGCGGCACGCCTCTGCCCTTCACATCCACCACGCGGCCCTCTTCGTCGATCTTCACCGTCGCGTCGAATGTGTAGTACCCGCGCTCGAGCTCGCCACCGAGCTCGTCGACACACGCCCGCAGGCGCTCCGCGGTGGCGGCGGGGACACGCGGGCGGTCGTCCGCGCGGTGGCGGATCCTGGCCGCGCAGCCGAGCGGTACCAGCGCCGCGGTCGCGCAGAGGAGGAGCCCCACGGAGAGGACGGTTCGGTTGCGCTGGAGCGGCACGACGAAGAGGCGACCAGATGTCTCGATTGGCGTCAACGCCAGGAGGTTTCGCCATGACAACGCGCCGCGGCCGGGCCGTGCCACCCCCTGCCGGGGTCCGGGGCGGCGCCCCAAAGAAGAGACCCGTGCTCCGCCCAGGACCAAGGCTAGGGCGCCCCGCCGGAGTCCTCCGGGGTCGGACCGGGCGCCTCGTCGAGCCGCCGCGTGCTCTTCCCCGGGATTGGTTCGCCCCTTTGCTGGGCCAGAAGCTCGTCACGGATTTTCACCAGAGATTCGAGGTGGTATTCGTAAAAATCCGTGTCGCTCTGCGTCGCCCTCGCTTCTTCGAGCCCTCGCTCGAGCTCGGCGACGAGCGGCTCGAGCACGGCGAGCCCCTCCTCGGGGTTCTCGTCGTACCGACAGCAATCCGCATAGAACCAGGTCATCACGTATTCTCGGTCCCTGCCCGAGAAGCCGAGGCGAACCAAATCGTTCCAGACCTGGCGGCAAACCTCGAAGGGAGGGCGCTTCGATTGCGCGACCGTGAGGATGATCTCGGCGATGCGTCGCCTCGTCTCGCGCACGTCCCATTCATCGTCGCCTGCGCGGGCCACGAACTCCGCTTCCAGCCGGCGGAAGTCGTCCACGGACTCGGCGAAGCTTCGTTCCTCATCCATAGACTTGACCAAGAGGCGGCCGGCGGCGTTGCAGAAAGCTAGCTCGTCCCCCTCCATCTCTCGGCGCGCTCCCAAGTTGTCCCTCATTTACAGCTCTCCCATTTGGACATCATGACTCTGTCGGGCCATTTACCGTTCCCCTTACACTGCTCATGACATGCCACGCATATTGAATGTTTCCACCTACCCCCGTCTCTGCTTTGTCGAGCCGAATCGAGGCAGTCGTTCAGAGGCTCTTGGCACGGGTCCTTCTTCTTCCGAACCGTCTCCGCGATCTCCCCGGTCATCTCCACCGCAGCGGCCAGCACGACGACGGTCGTGCCCACTTCGATGAAGAGGTCGGCGAGCACGACGACCACGGCCACCGCCACCGCTGGGTTGCCGACCAGCCGACGCTCGTCCGGCGCCTGCCCGTTCGCTGGCGCGGCCGATTCAGGCACGCGCAGCTCGCGCAGCCGGAGGAGCTCGTCCGTGACCGTCATGCCTCGCAGCGCGATCCGCAAACATATCGCGAGCTCCGGATGCGGCACGCCTCTGCCCTTCACATCCACCACGCGGCCCTCTTCGTCGATCTTCACCGTCGCGTCGAATGTGTAGTACCCGCGCTCGAGCTCGCCACCGAGCTCGTCGACACACGCCCGCAGGCGCTCCGCGGTGGCGGCGGGGACACGCGGGCGGTCGTCCGCGCGGTGGCGGATCCTGGCCGCGCAGCCGAGCGGTACCAGCGCCGCGGTCGCGCAGAGGAGGAGCCCCACGGAGAGGACGGTTCGGTTGCGCTGGAGCGGCACGACGAAGAGGCGACCAGATGTCTCGATTGGCGTCAACGCCAGGAGGTTTCGCCATGACAACGCGCCGCGGCCGGGCCGTGCCACCCCCTGCCGGGGTCCGGGGCGGCGCCCCAAAGAACCAAGCGCTAGCGCGCCCCGCCAAACATCTTTTGCACCGCGGGATCGGCGATCGCTCCGTTGACCCGGATCAACCCATCGGGGCCCGTCTCGATCTCGGGCATGGCGTGGGTTGAGCCTGGCGGGGCCGGCTTGAACGCGGAGGGGTCCGTTCGAGGGCCGGCGTCGGGGTCGTACCAGCCGATCTCTCCGCTCGGCAGCCTGCGGGCGACGATGAGGCCATCATCGATCTGCTGATCCGGCGGATAGAACCAGAGCGAGTGGTCCGAGCGCCGCACGAAGATGACCTCCTTGTGCGTCTTCAAGACCTCGACATTCCTGCGCATCCGCGCGGCATCCCTCGCGGCGTACTCTTCGGGCGTATCCTCGTCGGGCTCCTCCGCGGGTTCCGCTACGGGTTCCGCGGAGGGCTCGACCGGGGGAGCGCGAAACGTCGACGCCACACAACGGGCGAGCTCGGCCTGCGTCTTTTCGAGCTCGGCGCGGTCGGCGCCGCAACTCGGCTGCCTGCTGGGCGTGAAAGTGACGGTCGGCGCCCTGCCCGGGGTAGCCCCCGCGTCCCGGGACGGATCACGCGGCAACGCGCGCCCGAGGAGCACGCCGCCGCCGCAGGCGAGGAGCATCAGCGTGAAAGCTGCTTCGTTTTTCATGGCGCCCCAGCGGTCTCGCAATCATCCAAACAAGCGAACACGCGAAGTCATCCCGCCCCCCTCCTTCACGCCAAGCGTACTCCACAACCCATGGCAGATGGAAGACATCGGCGCGTGAGGTGGATGCGAGCCACGGTGCCCTTCGCGCGAGCCACGGTGCCCTTCGCGCGAGCCACGGTGCCCTTCGCGCGAGCCACGGTGCCCTTCGCGCGAGCCATCCCGCCCTCGGCGCGAGCGACTCCGCCCTTCGCGCGAGCCATCCCGCCCTTCGCGCGAGCCATCCCGCCCTCGGCGCGAGCGACTCCGCCCTTCGCGCGAGCCACCCCGCCCTCGGCGCGAGCCACCCCGCCCTCGGCGCGAGCCACCCCGCCCTCGGCGCGAGCCATCCCGCCCTTCGCGCGAGCGACTCCGCCCTTCGCGCGAGCGACTCCGCCCTTCGCGCGAGCCACCCCGCCCTTCGCGCAAATGCGCTCGACATCCCTCCCCCCGCCCGCGGTACAACCCCGCCCGATGCCCCTCCCGACCGACTTCGAAAAACGCCTCTGGGCCGGCCTTCGCGTGCGTGTCCGCGACGTTCATTCTCGCGTTCGCTGCAGCTCGCCGTCCGCGCGAAAAGCCGAGGCGCTTCGATGATCGAAAACCTCCACTCCTTGAAGATTGCAACGAGCCGTGGGACAATGGCTACAGGGGCTGCTTCGAGCGAGACGCAAGTACCGTATGCGGTGCGTGTTGTCGCGACCAGCGAGTCCTCTGTGATACCAAGCAGCCCCAGGAAGAAATGAGCGCGACGATGCATACCCAGGAGCTCCAATGGCTCCCCCCTGAAGGCGGCCCCGCCCGAACCATCACCGTCACCATCAGCCCCCCGGAGCCGCAGGGAGACATGTACGCCGCCGTGATCGACATCGCCGGCTTCGACGAGCCCTGCACCAAGCGAATCTACGGCGCGGACGCCGAGCAAGCCGCGGAGCTCGCGAACAAGACCGTCCCGGCCCTGCTCGACCTGCGCGCCCGCGGCGGCACCTTGACGCCCACGGATTGACGCTCCCGCCCCCTCACCCCTCCCGCCAAACCATCACCCCTCGGCCCGGCCCATCCGTCGGCGGCAACTTCAACGTCAGCGCCTCGATCGCCGGCAACGCGCCGCGCACCTTCGCGACGACCGGGAAGGGCGTGAACGGGCCGTTGAACGAGACGAGCAGCACGTACTTGCCCGCGAACGATTGCGCGAAGGCAAATGGCTCCTCGTCGGCGAGCGCCACCGTGAAGCTCGTCCCCGGCCTGTCTTTCCCCGGCGGGCGCGCCCGGAGCACGCGCTCGAGCAACCCGCCGAGCTGCTTCTGCTCCCGCGCGAGCGCCTCCGGACCCTGCGACGTGGCGAGGCTCTCCGGCGCGGCCGACTCCGGCAGCGGCCGCCTCGGCTGGCCATAACAGAGCACGCCCCCCGAGAGCGCGCAGACCACGGCGTGCGTGCCCCCCACCCCCTCCTGGAGCGCCATCAGGCGGCGTCGCAGCTTGAGCCAGGCAGGGATCTCGTCGGCCGAGGGCATGGGCGAGACCCTACCGAAGCGACGCACGCGGCACAAGCCCCGTGCAACTTCTCCACGATCCCGCGTAGGGTGTCCCCCACGATGGACGCCCAATCCCTGCTCGATCGACTCCGCGATGACGACAGCCTCGACGAGGAAGAGGTCGCGCAATCGGCCCTCGCCGAAAACCCCGACCTCCCCGCAGAGCTCCTCGCCTGGGCCGCGCGGGTGATGAACGAGGAGGAGACGGCCGCGGACGCCGACGCCTCCACCCTCCGCGCCGTGGCCATCGCCGTGGAAGACCCGGCGATCAAGGGACGACTGCGCCTCGCCCAGGCCGAGATCATGCTGATCCGCGGCGACTCGGATCAGGACGTGCTCGAGGCCGCGCTCGACGCCGTCGGGTGGAGTCCGGATCTCGCCGCTGCCTATGAATTGACCTTCGACAAGCTCCGCGGCTCGTCCGATCTCGATTGGACCGAGGCATTCTCGAAAATCGAGAGGCGCGGTCGCCTGCCCGAGGACGCCCTCGCCCTCTTGCGCCACGTGATCGAGCGCGCCGAGGCGGGCGTGCGTACCGGGGAAAAGCCGTACTTCATGCCGCTCTCGCCCACGGAGGGCGCCACGCTCGCGGACGTGGAGGCGCTCGTCGGCGCGGGCCTCTTCGCCGAGGCCATTGCCGCCCGCCGCGGCGCGATCGGGGAGGATTTTCCCTCGGCGCGGCGCTTGATCTTTCGCGCCGTGACACGGCCGTGACATTCCCGTGCGAAGCTCCCCCACGTGCTGACGGAACGCGCCTCTCGGCTGCGGGATCTCCTCCTCTTCGCGACGCTCGCGATCCTGCCTTCGATCGCGGTGTCCGTCCTCGGCCTGCGCGCGATGGAGGGCGAGGAGGCGGCGCAGCGGCGCGAGGCCCGGAGCGCCCTCGCCTTCAGCGCCGAGCGGCTCCGCGTCCACGTCGAGCGATCCCTCGCCGCGGCCGGTGAGGCCCTCGCCGCCGCGCGCCTTGGCGCCGAGCTGCGTGAGGCCGAAGAGGCCCTCGCAGGCCTCGCCCCGCCCTTCGCGGTCCCGCTCCTGCTCGATCGCGACCGCGCCCTCGTCCTGCCGGCCCCGCCTCCCCCGAACGCCGCGACGACGGCCCCGAGCGACCCTTGCGACGAGCTCGCCGTCACGTTCACGGGCACGAAAAACGCGGATACACGCGAGGCCACCCGCAAGGAGCTCCTCACGGCATGTCCCGAAGCGCGGGGCCCTGGCGGGCGCTTCCTCTATCCTGTCGTCGCGCTCGCCGGTCTTTCGGAGGCCGAGGCGCCGGGCCTCGTCGCCTGGATCGAGGCGCACGCGAGCTCGCTCTCGCCCGGGGAGCGGGAGGCGACACGCGAGGAGGTCTCGGCGGCGCCCGCGCTCGGCGAGAATTTTCGCGCCCGCGCCCTCCTCGCATTACGTGGTGCCCCGACCGCGCGGGGAAAGATCCTCGAAGCGTTGCGCAGCGAGCAGGCCGCGGCGGCGCTGCGCGGCGGGCCCGATCGCGCCGGGATGCTGCAATTCCGCGCGCCGGGCGCCATGTTCGTCCTTCGCGCGCTCGACGACGGGAGGCTCGCGGGCCTCTTCGTGCACGCCGACTCCCTCGCCGCTGCCTTCGACGCCGGTCTCCCGGGTGCGCGTGCAGGCGAGCGCGCCCATTTCGCCCCGACCCTCGCCGCCATGGGCGAGCTCTCGGGCACCGCCCTCCTCGCGCCTGGCCTCGCCCTGCACGTCGTGCCCGCCGATCCAGCCGCGATCGACCGGCGCGCCGCGCAGAGCCGCCGCGTGCTCGCCGCGATCGGCGCCGGCGCGGTCGTCGTCTCCCTCGGCCTGCTCGCCTTGTTATGGGCGCGGATGCGCGCGGCGCGGCGCACGAGCGAGCTCCGGGTCGATTTCGTCTCCGCCGTCTCGCACGAGCTCCGCACCCCGGTCTCTTCCGTACGAATGCTCGCCGAGCTCCTCGAAGGCGGGCGCGTCGAGCCCGAAGAGCAACACGAGGTCTTCGAGGCCCTCGCGCGTGAATCGAAGCGGCTCGGCGACACCGTCGAGCGAATGCTCTCGCTCGGCCGCATGGCCAAGGGCCGGCTCGCCGCCGTGCGCGCCGAGGCCGACCTCGCGCGTGTCGCCGAGGAGGCCGCCCGCGCCTTCGAGGAGCGATTCTCCGACTTGCCTCCGCTCGAGCGCGCCATCGACCGGGAGGCCCCTGCGCACGTCGACGCGGGCCTCGTCCGCCTCGCCCTCGACAACCTGCTCGACAATGCGCGCAAGTACGCGCCCGAGGGCACACCCTATCGCGTCTCCGTGCGGCGTGAAGGCGACGGCGTCACGATTCGTGTCGAGGACCGGGGGCCCGGGATCGGGCGGCGGGATCAGCGACGGATCTTCGAGCCCTTCGAGCGGCTCGACGACAAATTGAGCCGCGAGACCGAGGGCAGCGGCCTTGGCCTCTCGCTGGTCCGGCACGTGATGCGCGCCCACGGCGGGAGCGTACGCGTCGAGAGCGAGCCGGGCCGCGGGGCGGCATTCATTCTGTTTTTCCCAGGGAGGAAACAATGAGCACGAAGAGCCCCGCGGGGCGGCAGGAGACCATTCTGCTCGTCGAGGACGACCTCGGCCTGCGCCTCGCCATGACGAAGACCCTGCGCTCGGAGGGGTTTTTCGTGAAGGTCGCGGGCACCGGCAAGGACGGCCTCGCGGCTGCGCTCGCGGAGAAACCCGACCTCGTCCTGCTCGACGTGATGCTCCCCGGGATGAACGGATTCGAGGTCTGCCAGCGGCTCCGCGAGGCGGACCCGGAGCTCCCCATTCTGATGGTCACGGCCAAGGGCGAGGAGCCCGACAAGGTCCGCGGCCTGCGGCTCGGCGCCGACGATTACATTGTAAAACCCTTCGGCGTGGCCGAGCTCTGCGCGCGGATCGACGCGGCGCTCAGGCGACGGCGCCGCGCCGAGGCGGAGGCCGAGATCATCCAGATCGGCGAGGTCACGGCCGATTTCCGCGCCCATACGCTGAGCCGCGGCGGAGAGCCGCTGGAGACGACCGCGCTCGAGATGCGCCTGCTCCGTTACTTCCTGCGCCACGAGGGCACGCTCCTGCCTCGCCAGCGGATCCTCGACGCGGTCTGGGGCGCCGATTATTTCGGCACCGATCGCACCGTCGACAACTTCATCAACCGCCTCCGCGCGAAGATCGAGGACGACCCGAAGAACCCGCGCCACCTCGTCACGGTCCGCGGCGCGGGATACCGCTTCACCCGCGCGGCCAACGTGTCGGGGGACTGAAACCCGCCCCGGTGACCCAACGGTGACATGGCGGAGGAATTTCGTACAGGTTCGCGCCCTAGAGTGGTCTCCAGACGGCGCCGCGATGGCAGCCATCCACGGAGGATGTATTCATGATGAAGCAACTCGTTCTGGTGTCCCTGGCTTCGACGTTCGTGTTCGGCGGTTGCGCGGGGGAGGGCCCCGAGGAGAACGAGGCGCCGGCCATTCAGGCGGCGCCGGGCGGCGAGGCGTCGGTCGCGCTCCGCATCGAGCGGGCCCTGCGCGCGCTCGACCGCGGCGAGGATCCGGCGAAGGCGCTCGCCGAGATCGACCTCGTGCGAAAGGACCCTGCCGCGACCGCGATCGAGCAGGACGAGGCGATACTCGTGTGGAGCCGCGCCCTCGAGGCGAACGCCGACACGGAAGGCGCGATCACGGCGGTGGAGAACCTCATCACGAAACACGCGGCGGATCGGGAATGGGCGCTCTCGGCCGAGGCGGAGAAGCGGCTGCGCAAGCTGCTCACGGGCAGCGAGCAGGCCACGAAGCGCCGCCTCACCCCCGCCGCGCCGACGGTCTCGACGTTCGCGGGCGTGCTCGCGAAGTCGTTCGCGCCCGACGCGGGCGGGCGATATCGCGTGCGGATCCTCGCGTTCGGCGGGGATCAGACCCACGCGAGCGAGCGGATCGGCACGTTCAACGTGGCCGGGGCATTACGCGCCGAAAAGGAGAAGGATTGCCCGGCGTGCGAGGTGAACGTCGACAGCACCACGAACCGGGAATCGTCCTGGATCGGCATCCTCCGCGCGCGCGCCGAGATCGCGTCCTCGCTCGTCGTTTATTATTACGACCTCGAAGGGGGCGAGATCCCCGCGCGGTACGACGCGGAGCTTCCGCTGCCTTCGGCCGAGATCAAGGCGCGCCTCGAGAAGGGCAAGGGGCTCGTGGCCGCGAAGAAACGCGAGGGCGCGCCGCCCGTGATCCTCGTCGCGGCGCCGCGCTTCGCCCAGCTCGACAACGTCGAGACGACCCTCGCCGGGATGGGCGAGCTGCCGATCGAGGCCACGAGCGTCGAGGTGCCGGCGTCACTCGAGCAGGAGGAGATCCAGGCCGTCGTGCGCAGCCATTTCGGCGCGTTCCGCGCTTGTTACGAGGCGGTGCTCCAGGCGAACCCGGGGGCGTCGGGCCGGATCTTGCTCGATTTCAAGGTCGACACCGACGGGCACGTCGCGAACGTGAAGGCCACGGCGGAGGCGGCCTCGCTCCAGTCGATGGAGACGTGTATGCGCGAGGCCGCCCAGAGCTTCGTGTTCCCCGCGGCGACGAAGGAGACCTCGGTCGTGTATCCGATCCTCTACGCGCCGAACTGACGAGATTCAGGGCGAGATCGAAGCCACGAAGCCGTAGTCTGTCCACGGCGGCGGCGGCGGCAGCGCGCCTCCGCCAAAATCGATCGGGGTACGGTACTTGCCGAGCATCACGACGTTGCCGCTCGGGTGCATGGAGAGCCCGGCGATCGAGCCGACGCCAAACGCGCGGGTCGAGAGATGGTTGCCGTCACTGTCGAGCTTCACCAGGTAGGGGTGAAGGTCCGTCGTCGCCGGGACGACCTGCCCGCCGCCGAAATCCGGGGCATGACGCCAGGTGCCCCAGAAGAGCAGCCCCCCCTGCGGGTCGATCACCAGGTTGCCGCCTCCCTGCGAGCCGTCGGCCCCGTACACGCGGCTCCAGAGCGGATGGCCGTTCGGATCGAGCTTCATCAAGTACATGTCGGCGCCGCCGACGGAGGCGACCGGCCCGGCGCCCAGATCGATCGTGCCATTGAAGTAGCCGCTCCAGTAGTTATTGCCCGCCGCGTCGACCGCGACCGCGGCCCCGGAGTCGCTGGACGTGCCGCCGACGCGCCGGGACCAGAGCACGTTGCCGCTCGGATCGAGCTTCATGTAGACCAGATCGGTGTTGCCCAGGCTCACGTGCGTGACGCCGCCGACCGTGATGGAGCCGGTGAAACTGACGCCCGTGTAGATGTTGCCCGCGCCGTCGACGACAGCGGCATTGGAGGGGCCGGTGTTGCCGACCTCATTGCCGAAGGAGACACTCCAGAGCGGGTTGCCGTTCGAATCGAGCCGGAGGACGAAACGATCCTTGCCTCCGGCCGAGATCATGGGCCCGGCGCCGAAATCGACCACGCCCTCGAAGGCGCCCGAGACCAGGACATCGCCGCCCGGCATCGGGGATACCGTCACGGCCCCGTCGGCCCCCGCGCCGCCATGACAGTGGCCCCAGATCAGGTTGCCATCGGCGTCGAACTTGCCGACGAAGCTGTCGGAGCTCCCGGCGCTCGCCATGGGCCCCGCCCCGAGATCAAACCACCCGGAGCAGCTCCCGGCGCCGAGCACGTTGCCCGCGCTGTCCACGGAGAGGTCGGTCATCGAGACCGACCCGGTGGGAAAGTGGAAAACCTTGCTCCAGACATGGTGGCCGCCCGCGTCGTACTTGGCGAAATACTTGTCGCGCTCGCCGGCCACCGTCGCCGTCACCGGCCCCGCGCCGAGATCGATCGTCCCGTCGAAGGACCCCGTGACGTAGACGCCGCAATCCCCGTCGGTCACGACGTCACGGACGATCGTCGTGCCGTCGATGCCGATGCTCCGGTCCCAGTTGAACGTGCCGGGCGGGCCCGCCGGCTCGGCGCACGTCCGGCCCGCGGGCACGCATTCGCCCCAGGAGAAGCCGTCCGACGCGCAGGGCCGAACGCCGGGGACACAGACGACGCTCGGGCCGTCGCCCACGCAACACGCCTCCTCTTCCCAGGGCTGGCAGACGCAGCCCTCGTTGACCTCGCCGTCACAGTCGTCGTCGACGTCGTTCGCGCAGGACTCGACCTCGGGGCGGGTGTCGTCACATTCGTACCAGTAGGTCTCGTCGTAGCTGCATTCCTGGTGCCCGCCCGAGCAGATGCCGACCCCTTCGGTGCCCGGGGGGCCGTAATAACAGGGCTGCCACTCGTACCGCTCGCAGATCTTGCCATCGGTCGTCGTGAGCGTGGGCCCTTCCTCCGCGGGGAGCTGCCTGCCCACCCCGACCAGCGGCGCGGCGGCGCCCTCGACGGAGACGTCGGGTTCGGGCGCGACCGCCTGGCAACTCGCGAGCGGCACCAGGAGCGTGAGCGTCGCGAGGCCAAGACGGAGAGGACGCGCAGAATCGCCAAAGCGGGGCTCGAGCTTCGTCATGAGGGACTCCTTCGGAAGAGGGAAGGAGTCAGACTACGAGACGATCTCGGAGAATTGAAGGGTGGTTCGCAGGATTCTCCGCAGGTCACGAAAGCCCAGGCGACGCCGACGCGTGCACCGGCGCCCTTCGCGCCCGGAACGACCGCGCCTCCTCGATCTGCGCGCAGAGCCGGAAGAGGCGCGCGTCCTCGCCGAAACGCGCCGTGAGCATCGTCCCGATGGGCAACCCGTCCCGGTTCCAGTGAAGCGGCACGCTCGCCGAAGGCTGGCCCGTCACATTAAAGAGCGGCGTGTACGGCGAGAATGCATACGCGCGATCCACGGCCTTGTCGAGCAACCCGGGCAGGCGCAGCAGCTCGGGGCGATCGAGCCGCGCGACGAGCTCCTGCACGCCCTCCTCCAGCCCCTTCGCCACGAGCGTGCCGTGCGGGACCGGCGGGCGCCCGATCGTCGGCGTGAGCAGCACATCGTAGTCCTGGAAGAACCCCGCCACGGCGCGTTGCACCTCGAAGAGCTTGCGCCGGTAATACACGAACGTGCCGGCGTCCGTGCTCCGACCGACCAGGCCGAGCAGCCACGTCACGAGCTCGACGTCCTCGCGCCGCGCCGGCCGGCCGAGGAACGACTCCGCCGCGCGAAGCTCGGACGCCACGACCGCGCTGAAATGCAGGAAAAATCCCTTCGCGAAATCGCGGGCCTCGAACGCCGGCCGCGCCGGCTCCACGTGGTGGCCGAGGTCCTCGAGCAGCTTCGCCGCCTCCTCGACCGCGCGCCGGTTGTCCGGGTGCGCCTCGCCCCCGCTGAGGAACGGCTCGACGGTGAAGGCAATCTTGAGTTTCTCCGGCGGCGCGCCGAGCGCCTCCAGGAACCCTCCGTACGGCGCGGGCGCGTGGTACATCGCGGTGGACTCGGGCCCGGCGGTCGCGTCGAGCGCGGCCGCGCTGTCGCGCACGGTGCGCGTGAGGACGTGCTCCGCCGCGAACCCAAAAAACGTCTCGCTGACGTCCGGCCCGACGGGGTTTCGCGCGCGCGTGGGCTTGAAGCCGAAGAGGCCACAACACGAGGCCGGGATCCGGAGCGAGCCGCCGCCGTCGCCGCCGTGCGCCATCGGCACGATACCCGCCGCCACCGACGCCGCCGCGCCGCCGCTCGACCCGCCCGGCGAATACCCGAGGCGCCAGGGGTTGTGCGTGGGGCCATAAAGCTCGGGCTCGGTCGTCGGCAGGATGCCGAACTCGGGCGAGTTCGTCTTGCCGAAGACCACGAGCCCGGCGCGCAGGAACCGCTCGGTGAGCTCGGCGTGGCGTGAAGGCACGTTCCCGCGATAGAGGCGGCTCGCGGCCTGGAGCGGCACGCCGGCGTAGGCCGTGCCCATGTCCTTCATGAGGAACGGCACGCCGCGGAAGGGGCCCTCGGGCAGCTCGCCGCGCGCCCGCTCGCGCGCGAGGACGTTCATGCCGATCACGATCGCGTTGAGCCGGGGGTTCACGCGTTCGGCGCGCGTGATGGCCTCCTCGAGCAGCTCCGCGGGGCTCACCTCCCCCTTCTTCACGAGGGCGGCGAGGCCCAGGGCGTCGTGGTCGTCGTATTCTTTGAAGCTCACCCTCGTGTACCTACCAGAACCGGGTCGTGCCGAGAACGATGATCCCGCGGCGAGGTTGGAGTATGTAGGGGGCCATCTCCAGCACCCCACGAAACGAGGCATGATGAACCATCAGTTTCTCTTCGGTCTCCTCGCGCTCGGAGCCCTCGGCGCCGCCGGCTGTGGCGCGGATCATTCGGGCACGTACAAGGGCGAGGCCACGGAGTCCGGGACCGTGAAGATCGCCGTCGCGCAGACGGCGGACGTGGCGAAAAACGAGGCGCCGCCGCGCAAGGTGCCGGACGCGACCGTGTCGGTCTCGAAGGACGGCGACGCCTACGTCGTGAAGTTCGGGGCCTGCGAGATGAAGGGCAAGGCCTCCACGCCGAAGATCATCGTCGTTTCGAACACGTGTGACGTGAAGGTGGCCAACTGGGAGGGCAAGCTGCCCCTCTCGGCGACGCTGAACTTCGATGACGCGGGCGCCCTCTCGATGGACGTCACGGGCACCACGAAGAACGAAGCGACCGTCGTGTCGTACGACTGGACCTTCAAGGGCAAGAAGTAACGTTCACTCCGGACAACCGATCGGCTGCGCGGCGAGCACGACGTCGTCGATCCACACGGCGCGCGCCTCGTCCGGCAGATACGCCTCCCACCCCAGATACACCTCGGAGAACGAAGGCGCCGTCCACGGGGCCGCCGGCGCCTCCGGATTCGAGCAGCCGTCGCCGGTCCCCTGCACCGAGAGCCCGGGCACGACGAGCCCGTCGACCGTGAGCTGCATGGCGTCGTTCGGGCCGTCGAATTTCCATTCGAAGCAAGCCCAGCGCCCCACGGGCACGAGCGACGTCTGCGCGTGCGCCCAGCACGAGGTCCACGGCGCGGCGGGCGGGTCGTCGTAATACTCGGGCGTGTCGTAGAACGCCGCGAGGTTATCGCCGAGGAACGTGCCCGTGGCCTCGTCGTAGACAGGCTGATCGAAGCCGTACCGATAGATCGAGGAATAGGTCTGTCCGGGCACGCGCCCCTTGCCCGAGACGAGGGCGATGCTCCCGGAGAAGGTCGGCACGGATTCGATGAAGAGCATCGCCCGGCCGTAGAGGACGTTGCCCTCGGGTGGGAGCACGGAGGCGTCGTCGAAGGCGAGCGCCACGGCCCGGAAGGCGTCTTCCATCGTGCTCGGCGCCGTCGTGACCTTGACCGCGCGCGAGCCGCTGTGGGCCTTCTCCGAGGCGACGACGACGGAGCCGCCGACCTCGACGATGCGCCACTTGCCGCCGGGCGCGTCACCCGCGGCGAAGGATTCGAAGTCGTCGCAGAGGATCGCCCCGTCGCAGAGCGCGGGGAACTCTCGCTCGGAGGGGGTGCAGGCGGCGGCGCCCAAGGCGATCGCGAGGAGGATGGCAGTGGAGCCTCCGTGGGTGTGCATGCCGCCTTTTATCACGACGCCCCCCGGGGCGGCAGAGGCGAGCGGCGGCGCCAAGCTGCCCGCCCACGCGCCCGCGCAGGGCGCAAGGTGGCGCCGGTCGCCAGTTGCCGCCGATGCGCAGGGCGCAACCCGCCGCCGGTCGTCCGGTGGCGCCATGTTCCCGGGCGCAAAGCGCCGCCGCTCGCCAGGCGGCGCCTCGTTCCCGGGCGCAACCCGCCGCCGGTCCTCAGGCGGCGCCGTGTTCCCGGGCGCGACGTGCCGCCGCTCGCCAGGTGACGCCTCGTTCCCGAGCGCGACGTGCCGCCGGTCGTCCGGCGGCGCTCCGTACCCGAGCACGCCGCGCCACCTGGGCACCGGCGCCACGTGGCGCCGCTTGACGGGTGGCGGCCGGCCGGGCGAACCTCCAGCCGGCCGTGACCGTGACGCCCGAGCGCGTGGAGGAGACGATGAGCGCGGCCGAGCGCCGCAGGCTCGGCGTCCATTACACGAATGAGGCGTTTGTCCTCCGCACGATCCGCCCGCTCTTCGTCGATGAGCTCGAGGCCACGCTCGCGCAGGCCGACTCGGTCGACGCCTTGCGCGCCTTCGTCGAGCGGCTGGCGGGCCTGCGCCTGCTCGATCCCTCGTGTGGCGCGGGCCATTTCCTCGTCGTGGCCTACCGCGAGCTCCGCCGGCTCGAGGGCGAGGCCCTGCGCCGGGCGTCTGATCGGGGCGCGGCGCTCGCGCGGCGGGTGCGGCTCGATCAGGTCTGCGGGATCGAGATCGACCCGCGGGCGGCGGAGGCGGCGCGTCTCGCGCTCGAAGCGGAGGCCGGGGCCGAGGGCGGGGCGCCGCGGATCGTCGTCGGGAATGCATTGCGGATCGACTGGAACGAGGTGCTGCCCGCGGCGCGCGCTTCGTTCGTGCTGGGAAACCCGCCGTTCGTGGGCACGGCCTGGATGAGCCCGGAGCAGCAGGAGGACCGGCGGCTCGCCTTCGAGGGGCTCGACACGCGCGGGCTGCACGCCGGGCGGCTCGATTATGCGGCGGCCTTCTTCGCCCGCGCGGTCGCATACGGGGAGGACCACCCCGTTCGATTCGCGTTCGTGGCCACGAATTCGCTCACGCAAGGCGAGCAGGCGCGTTGCCTCGGCCCGCTCCTCGGGCGGTATGGCTACCGGATCGATTTCGCGCACCGCTCGTTCCCCTGGGCGAGTGATTCCAAAGGGAAAGCGAAGGTCCACGTGGTCGTGATCGGGTTCTCCCGGCGGAAGGCCGGACCGCTCCGGCTCTTCGATTCCCCCGATCCGCGGGGCGCGCCGGTGGAGCGGCCGGCGACGAACATCAACGTCTACCTCGCCGACGGGCCGGACGTCATTCCCCGGAAACGAAACACCCCGCTCGGCTCCGGTTATCCCCCGGGCACCAAGGGCAACCAGCCGACCGACGGCGGTCACCTCGTGGTCGAGCCCGAGGATCACGCGGCCGTGATGGCGGATCCGATCGCCCGGCGGTACGTGCGCCGGTATCTGCAGGCGTCCGAGCTGCTCTGGGACGAGCCGCGGTTTTGCTTGTGGCTCGAGGGCGCGAGCCCCGAGGAGAGGGCGAGCTCTCCGCTCTTGCAAAGACGAATCGAGGCCGTCCGGCGCGCGCGCCTCGCCTCGCGGACGCCTTCGGTGCGGGCCCTCGCGGACACGCCGTGGTTGTTCACGCAGCTCCGGCAGCCCCGCGTCCGTTACCTCGCGCTGCCGGAGGTCTCGTCCGAGAACCGCCGCGTGATCCCGGCGGCGTTCCTCGAGCCCGAGGTGATCGCCGGCAACAAGCTGATCACGTTCCCGGGCGCCGACGCGTGGCTCTTCGGGATCTTGCAATCGAGCATGTGGATGGCCTGGGTGCGCGCGGTCGCCGGGCGCATGAAGAGCGACATCAGCCTCGCGCCGCACCTGACCTATTGCACGTTCCCCTTCCCCGAGCCGGACGCCGAGGGGCGGCGCCGCGTCGAGGCAAAGGCGCGCGGCGTCCTCGACACACGACGCGGCTTCCCCGGAAAGAGCCTCGGCGAGCTCTACGATCCGCGGGGCATGCCCGAGGCGCTCGCGCGCGCCCACGACGAGCTCGACAGGGAGGTGGAGGCGCTCTTCGACGCGGGAAAACCTTTCGAGACGGACGCGGACAGGCTGGCCGTCCTCTTCACGAGATATGCCGCGCGCGCCGGGGAGGCGGCCTTCACCGCAGGATGCCCGAAGCGTGGTGGACGCGTCACGGCGCGGACCGTACCGTAACGGTTGGGCCGACGGAGTCCTCGCCCGTCGGCCCGGGGGACCATGGGCACGCCATTTCAAGCGCACGGCGAGCGGGCCGAGACAGTCCAGCCGGGCTTGTGCGCGAGCTTCAAACGGTTCTCGCGTATCGCCGCGGCCATCGTTTTGCTGATCGGCGTCGCGGCGCTGACGGGGTGGCTCGCCGGGATCCCCTTTCTGACGCAGCTCCTCCCGGGTACGCCGGCCATGGCGCCGAGCACGGCGGGTATGTTCATCCTCGGCGGGGCGGCGCTCGTGCTCGCCTCGCGCGAGCCGAGGACGAAGGCATGGTGGGCCGCGAAGGGCGCCGCCGGGCTCGTCCTCCTGCTCGCGCTCGCCGCGGTCGCCGCGGAGTTCTTCGCCGGGGTCGCGGGGGTCGATCAGCTCCTCCGGAAGGTCATGCCCGCTCGGAGCGCGCTCACCTCGGCGATCGCCTTCGTGTTCGGGAGCGTGGCCCTCTTGTTCCTGGACGTGGGCCCGCGCGCGCGGCTCACGATCTCCGAGCTCTTCGCGCTCGCGGCGGGCACGCTGTCCATCGGCGGGGTGATGGCGCATGTTTATGGAAGCCCGTACCTGGTGAGCTGGTCGGAGCGGCCCGAGCTCATCGAGATGGCGGTGCCCTCGGCGATCGGGCTGCTCCTGTTCTCCGCGGGGATCCTGGGCGCGCGGCCGGCATACGGCGTCATGTCGATCCTGACGGGCGTACACGTCGGGAGCGTGATGTCGCGGCGGCTGATGCTCACGGCAGGGCTCGCCATCCCGCTGATCGGCCTCATCGCCGTGATAGGGCAGGTCGAGGGGCTCTACGCGGCCCCCGGGGCTTCCATCCTCGCCGTCGTCGCGAGCCTGATCGTCGTCATGGCCGCGATCTTCGTCGTCGGCCGCGCGCTCAATGAAGCGGACGCGCGAAGGTGGGAGGCGGAGCAGGAGCTCGCCGTCTGGAAGCATTTCTTCGAGCACGCGTCCGCCGGCTTCGTGGCCGACATGCCGGACGGCACGCTCTCGCCGATCATGAACGAGGCCTTCGCGCGCATGCACGGCTGCACCATCGAGGAGCTCGCCGGGAGGCCCGTCGCCGCGGTCTTCGCGCCGAGCCGACGCGAAGGCCTCGCCGAGGAGCTCGAGCGAATCCACACGTACGGCGCGTACCGGTGGGAGTCGGAGCACGTGCGCAAGGACGGGACGGTGTTCCCTGTCGTCATCGACGCGACGGCCGTGAAGGACAGCGCGGGCAACGTCCTTTACCGCGCCGCCTACGTGCAAGACATCACCGAGGAGCACGAAACGCGGCGGGCGCAGGCGCGCCTCGCGACCATCGTCGAATCGGCCGGAGAGGCCATGATCGTCGAGGCGCTCGACGGCGCCGTCCTCACGTGGAACCCGGCCGCCGAGCGGATCTTCGGCTACAGCGCCGCGGAGATGATCGGCCAGTCGATCCTGCGCGTGGTGCCGCCGGAAGAGCGCGCACCACGTGAGGCGCTGCTCGAGAAGCTGCTCCGAGGCGAGGAGGTGCACGGCGTCGAGGTGGTGCGCTTGCGCAAGGACGGGGCGCGTATCCCCGTCTCGTTGTCCCTCACCCGCCTCCGGGACGGGAGCGGCGGCGACGGGAACATCTGCGCGATCGAGCGCGACATCAGCGCGCAGAAGGCCGCCGAGGAGGAGCTCTCGCGGCTGCGCGAGGAGTGGGCCGCCGTCATCTCCCACGACCTGCGGCAGCCGGTGAGCGCGATCCGCCTGAGCGTGGCGACGCTGTCGCGCGCCGAGCCGTGCGACCAGGCGCGGGTGGCCATCGAGCGTATTCGTATCGCCTCGGATCGGCTGGTCCGCATGATCGACGATCTGCTGGACGTCTCGCGTATCGCGGCCAATCAGCTCACGATCCGGCCCGCGGTGGTGTGCCTGCCCGAGATCGTGGAGCAGGTCCTCGAGACGTTGCCCGAGGTCGCTCCGCGCTGCCGGGTCGACATTCCCCGGGACGCCCCGAAGGCCTGGGCCGACCCCGATCGGGTCGTGCAGGTGCTCTGCAATCTCCTGTCGAACGCCGGGAAATACAGCACGCCGGGCACGGAGATCCTGCTCGTCGTGGAGCGCGCGGGGGACGCGGTGCGGGTGACGGTGACGAATGTCGGGCCCGGCATCCCGAAGGAGGAGCAGCAGGAGCTCTTCCACCGGTTCTCCCGTACACGGGGCGCGAGGGCCGGCAAGATCGCCGGCCTCGGCCTCGGGCTCTACATCTCGAAGGGGCTCGTCGAGGCGCAAGGTGGCCAGATCGCCGTGGAGAGCACGCCGGGGCGGACCACGAGCTTCTCGTTCACGTTGCCGCTGGCGGTGTCAGCGCGATGCGCGGCGGGTATGTAGCGGGCGGGCGGGCGCGCGGGCGATTGATTATTGCGGGCCGCGCTTGACGCCGGCGGCGTCGAGCGCGCAGAGCTCGTCACCCCCGAAGACATTGGAGCGCGTGAGGAAACGTTTGCCCTCGGGGGACTCGATCGAGAAGCCAGCCCCGCGGCCGGGGACGGCGTCGATGACGAGCTGGGTGTGTTTCCACAGCTCGAATTGCGCGCCGCCGATGTACACGGGGCAATCCTCGATCTCGCCGAGCAGGACGTCCCGCTCGCCGATCTTGAACTCGCCGCGCGGGTAACACATCGGGGCGCTGCCGTCGCAGCAGCCCCCCGATTGATGGAACATGAGCGGGCCGTGGCGCTCCTTCAGCCTGCGGATGAGGTCCTTGGCCGCCTCCGTGGCCACGACGCGCGGGGGGGCCGAGGCTCCCATCAGAAGAACCCCAGCGCCCTCGGGCTGTAGCTGACGAGCAGGTTCTTCGTTTGCTGGTAATGCGAGAGCATCATCTTGTGGGTCTCGCGCCCGATGCCCGACTGCTTGTACCCGCCGAACGCGGCGTGCGCCGGGTAGAGGTGGTAGCAGTTCGTCCACACGCGGCCCGCCTGGATGGCGCGGCCCATGCGGTAGGCCGTGTTGATGTCGCGCGTCCACACGCCGGCGCCGAGGCCGTAGAGCGTGTCGTTCGCGATCGAGAGCGCCTCGGCCTCGTCCTTGAAGGACGTGACGCTCACGACCGGCCCGAAGATCTCCTCCTGGAAGACACGCATCCGGTTCGAGCCCTCGAAGATCGTGGGCGCGACGTAATACCCATTGTCGAGGTCACCGCCGAGCCGCACGCGCTCGCCGCCGATCAGGCACTTCGCGCCCTCTTTCTTGCCGATGTCGATGTAGGAGAGGATCTTCTCGAGCTGATCGGTCGAGGCCTGCGCGCCGATCATCGTCGTCGGATCGAGCGGGTTACCCTGCTTGATCTTCTTCGTCCGCTCGACGGCCCGCTCGAGGAACTGGCCGTAAATCTTCTCGCTCACGAGCGCGCGCGAGGGGCAGGTGCAGACCTCGCCCTGGTTCAGGGCGAACATGGCGAAGCCCTCGAGCGTCTTGTCCGCGAAATCGTCGTCCGCCGCGAAGACGTCCTCGAAGAAGATGTTCGGCGATTTGCCGCCGAGCTCGAGCGTGACGGGGATGAGGTTCTCCGACGCGTATTGCATGATGAGCCGGCCCGTCGTGGTCTCGCCGGTGAAGGCGATCTTGGCGATACGCGGGCTCGACGCGAGCGGCTTGCCGGCCTCGAAGCCGAAGCCGTTCACGATGTTCAAGACGCCCGGCGGCAAGAGGTCGCCGACGAGCTCGGCCCAGAGCAGGATGGTGGCCGGCGTCTGCTCGGCGGGCTTCAAGACCACGCAGTTGCCGGCGGCGAGCGCGGGCGCGAGCTTCCACGCGGCCATGAGCAGCGGGAAGTTCCAGGGGATGATCTGGCCGACGACGCCGAGCGGCTCGGGGAAATGGTAGGCGACGGTGGTGTCGTCGATCTGGCCGATCGTGCCCTCGGAGCCACGAATGCAGCCGGCGAAATAACGGAAATGGTCGATCGCGAGCGGCAGGTCGGCGGCGAGCGTCTCGCGCACGGGCTTGCCGTTGTCCCACGTCTCGGCGACCGCGAGCTTCTCGAGGTTCTGCTCCATGCGGTCGGCGATCTTGTTCAAGATGTTCGCGCGATCGGCCGGCGAGGTCTTCCCCCAGGCGGCGCGGGCGGCGTGCGCGGCGTCGAGCGCCTTGTCGATGTCCTCCGCCGAGGAGCGCGGGATCTCGCAGAACGGCCGGCCGTTCACGGGGGAGATGTCCTCGAAATACTCCCCTTTCACCGGGGCGACCCACTCGCCGCCGATGTAATTGCCATAGCGGGACTTGAACGAGACCTTGGAGCCCTCTTGGTTGGGCGGCACGTAGACCATGACGATTCCCTCCGCGCGTGACTCGCGCCCCTCGACGTGCCCCCCTCGGGCCGCCTCGGAGGCGAGGAAGGAGCAAACTCCCCGGGGTGGTCTGTGTCAAGGGGTTCGGGGCGTAGCTCGGCTCGTCCGAGCGCAGCCCCGAGCGTCAAAGGAGGCGTCTGTGGTAGAGTCGCCGGGATGTCGGACCTCATGTCGGAGAACCACGTCGGGCCCGTGATCTCGTCGCTGCTCGTGGACGGCGTGGGCACGCTCGGCTTCCTCGCGCTCCTCGGCGTGGCCCTCTACGCGCGCGCCCGGAAGCGGGCCGAGGCGCGGTCCGCCGAGGCCTCGTTCGACGGAGCGAAGCCGCTCGTGCCCGGCGCGGCGGTCCTCTTCGGCGAGGTCGAGCGGGCCGAGGGGGCCGAGACGGCGGTGCGCGTCGAGGTGGATCAGGCGGGCGAGGATCACGAGACCTCCGGCTCGTGGTCGCACAAGTGGACCGAAAAGGGGCGGCGTGTCCTCGTCGAGCCTTTTTATTTGCGCCTCGGCTCGGGAGACCGTGTCCGGGTCGAGCCGAGGGACGACGTCTTCCTCGTGGACGAGATGGACGGCGTCATCCGCGTCGATCTCAAGACCCGCGTCCGTTACGCCGAGCTCACGCCCGGCGAGCGGGTCTACGCCTCGGGGACGCTCTCGCGCGCGCAGGATCCGGAGTCGCCGCCGGCGGCGGGGTATCGATCGGGGCGCGAGGGCTTCGTGCTGCGGCCTCCGCGCGGCGGGCGAATGCTTCTCTCGTCGCAGCCGCTCGGCGAACGATTCCTCGAGCGCGCGCGCTTCCACGGCCGGTGGGCGAAGTGGATCCTGCTCTGCGCGTTCGTGTTCCACGCCCTCGTCCTCGGCTTTCACCTGCGGCGCTGGGCCGGCACGGACACGACGGCGCCCATCGTGAGGCTCCACCATTACACCACGAGGTCCGAAGACAGCGTCGTCGACCATTACATGGTGTGGATGTCGCCGCGGGAGGGGGTGCTGGTCCGGGACCACGTGGACGAGGGGGACTTCGCCTGGATGCAAGAGGGCCAGCCGGTGCGCTTACGGCTCATGGAGGCGCCGTTCGAGAAGCGCACGACGATCGGGCCGCACCTCACGGTCCACGTCTTCGCCTGGAGCGTCGTGCCGCTGCTCGTCGGCGCGTGGCTCGTCTACAGGCTCCGGGAGCGCGCGACGCGCCCCTGGTACGAGCGGCCGGTCGTGGACTCGGGCGGCGGGAAGCTCGAGGCGACCTACGAGGCCGAGAAGGCGCGGAGCCAGGACCGCAAGAGCGCGTGAGGCGGTTATTGAAGCACTTCCATGGGTCGGGGTGCGGCTTCGGGCTGGATTTCGTGACGCGAACGGTTTAGGGTCGGCTCCGCCGTCGTGGGGAGTAGGCTCCGCGCGGCGCACAACCAGAGGGGTTTACGACATGGCAAAGCACAGTTTCTCGGTCAATTTCCCCGGCGCCGCGCAGGAGATCATCGCGAAGGCGAAGGGCGCGATCGAGAAGGCCGGCGGCAAGTTCGGCGGCGACGAGAAGAAGGGTGACTTCTCGGTCCCGACGCCGGCCGGCACGGTGAAGGGCATCTACACGATCACGGGCCAGGCGTTCGCCGTGGACATCACGGACAAGCCCTTCGTGGTGCCCGGCAGCGCGATCGAGTCGCAGGTGCGCAAGTTCCTCGAGAAGGCGTGAGCGCCTAACGAGCCCCCCGCCGCACGCGCCGCGCCGTGCGCAGCCGCGCGACGGGGAACCGCCCGACGACGTTGCGCAACCTCTGCGCCGTCGTCTCGTCGATGCCCTTCTCGGCACGCACCACGACACGTCCCCCCTGAAGCCGAAGCACGATCGTCCCCGTCGCACGGGAACGACCAAGGACATCCTCGATGTCCGCGGTGAGCTCCGCCGGCGCCCGCCCCGAGAGACGCGCGATACGCCCCCCTGCCGCCTCGACGACGAGCAGCCGTCGTGTTCGCTCCACCGAGACGATCACGACCACGACGAAGGCGACGAGCCCCAGGGCGACGAGCCAAGCCACGCCGCAGCATAGCAACGTTCCGCTCCGAGGGCCTCTCCCCGCCGCTGCTTGCCCCGCACGAGGGCAAACCCCCCGAGCAGCCCCACCAGCACCGCCACCACGAGGGCCACCCAGATCCACGTCCGCGACGCGCGCGCCTCCTGGGCCGCGGCGAGCGCCTCGTTTGGTTCGGGCGCCTTCGCGGGGTCGTCCTTCACGTTCGGGATCGTGGCCTCGTCCGGCTCCGGTCCCGCCGAGTCCTTCGCCTTCGCCGCCGCCGCCGAGGCGTTGAGCTCGGCCGTCGCCTTGGCGATCTCCGCCGAGAGCTCGGATCGATCGCCAAAATCCGCCGAGTCGAAGATCGACGCCAGGCGCTCGCCACGCGACGGGGGAGAGAGGGTGATCTGCGGCATGCGCGAGAGGACCGCCGTCGGCTCGTCATCCCCGCCGCGTTGCGTGGTCGGCTCGTCCTCCACGGAGGGCGCGCGGGCCGCCTCGTGGGGCGCCGTCGAGGCGAGGCCACCCGTGAGCTCGTGGTAGACCTCGCGCACCGCCGCCTGCATCTCGCGCGCGGTCTGGAAGCGATCCTGCCGCTCGAAGGCGAGCGCCCGGGCGAGGAGCGCTACGAGGGCGCGGGGCGCGCCGGGCGAGATGGTGTCGAGCGAGGGCGCGGGCGTCGTCACCGCGGCGACGAGCGACTCCTGGGGCGTGACGTTGCCGTGGACGAGCTGCCCCGTGAGCAGGGTGAACAGGGTCGCGCCGACCGAATAGAGGTCGGAGCGCTCGTCGACGAGCTGCCACTGCCCGCGGGCCTGCTCGGGCGGCATGAAGGCGGGCGTGCCGATCACGATGCCGTTCACCGTGAGCGCCTTGCCCCGGGGCGCCTCGCGCAGCTTCGCCACGCCGAAATCGAGCAGCTTGATCTGGCCCGTGCGGAGCAAGAAGACGTTCTCGGGCTTGAGGTCGCGGTGCACGACGCCCTTCTCGTGGGCCGCGGCGAGCACGTCGAGGATCGGGTCGGCCATGGAGAGGACGTCGTCGAAGTCGAGGCTGCCGCCGCCCCGGAGGCGGCGGGCCTCGAGCGTCTCGCCATCGAGCAGCTCCATGACGAGGAAGACGCAGCCGTCCTCGTCGACGTCGTCGTCGAGGATGGAGACCATGCCCGGGTGGCTCACGGCGTTGACGGCGTAGGCCTCGCGCAAGAAGCGGCTGCGGGCGTCGGCGATCGCGTTGAGCTCGGGGTGGATGATCTTGATGGCGACGCGCTTGCCGTTCCGGTGGGTCGCGGCGTAGACCGCGCCGAAGCCGCCCGTGCCGAGCACGCTGTCGAGGCGCCACTTGTCGCGGAGCACGCGCCCGACGCGCTGTCGCGCGATCTGGGTCGCGAGGCTCGGAGGGGCGCTGTCCATGCGGGCGCGGAGGGTACCAGAAGTCCTCGGGGGGAGGAAACCACGAGGGGGCCGGGGCGCGGGACGTGAGCCGGGACGCGTGTCCCCGTCGGAAGGTCCCGAGCGCGCGCCGACTCCGCCGCGCCGACCGGCCCGGCCCGGCCCCCGACCGGCTCGTTCTTCCAGCCAAACGAGCGGTTTTCCCAGGGAACCCGGAAATCGCTCGAAGGCCTTCGAAAATAAATCACCGAAGTACGCAACTGCGGTATGGCTCCGGTCGATGGACGGGCACGAGCCCTCGCTCGCGCCCCGCGCGCGCCTGACGAGGTCCGTTCCAGAAAAACCCGTTTCCGGTAGACGAGCACCATGAAACGTACCCGTCCCCCCCGTCCGCCCCGTCGTTCCTTGCCTCTCCGCCGCGCGCCGAGGGGTTCGTCCGGACGCCCCACGCCGATCGAGCCCCCCGACGAAGCCGAGCTCCGCGCCCTCGTGGAGAGGGTGAAGGACAAAGTCCTGCACGCCGAGGAGTTCGCCGAGGTGATGGACGCATTTTTTGATCACCTCGGCACCGATCTCGACTTCCTGGCGAGGGGCGTCCCCACCCGCGAGGCGGCCCTCGAGGGCGCGCTCGCCCAGATGGCAGCGCAGATGGCGGGCCGAGAGCTCGAACTCCTGGAGATGCGGCTGCTCCGGCTGCCCGAGTTCCAGATGGCGCACGGCTTGTTGTTCTTCGCGGGCTTGCTCGGCGTCGTCCTGATCTTCGAGGACATCGGCATGGGCGTGCTCGCCCTGGGCGAGGCGGAGATGCGCGGACCGACGATGTACGGCCGATTCAAATTCGTGGCGCTGGAGCGACCCCAGGGGCTCCCGAACTGAGCGGGGCCTCCGCCCTCCGGAGCGAGAGGGCGATCCAGGACACGAGCCCCACCGCCGCGCCCATGGCCCCGATCGCCACGAGCGAAAACGAGGCCTCGACGAGCAGCGCCGCCAGGAGCGCGCCCACCACCATCGTCGTGGTGGTCGAGAGATCGTCGATGCTGGACAGACGCCCGATCATCACGTCCGGCGCGAGGCGCTGAAGAGACGCGCTGGTGAGCACCCAGTTGCTCCCGCCGCCGATCCCCCAGAGCAGCGCGATACCAAGGAGGAGCAAAGGCCACGGCCGCACCAGGGCGAAGCCCGCGACGCTGGCGAACGTGACGAGGGCCGCCGCGTGCTCGAGGGGCCGGCCGGGCTCCTCCTTGCCCCGCGCGAGCAGCGAAATGCCGAGCGGCCCGAGCCCCGTCCCGAGCCCCCGCACGGACTGCAAGATGCCGAGCGAGACCGCCGCCGCGCCAAAAGGCGCCGCCTGATCGGCGAGCAGGTTCACCGAGACCCAGCCCATGCCACCCGCGACCGCGCAAGGCACCTTGGAGAACACGGCCCGGAAGAGCGCCGGGCGCGCGCGGGCATGGCCAAGCGCCTCCCAGAGCTCCGGCGGCACCGCCCGGACGAGCCCCCAGACGCCCGCCGCCCGCGGCTCACGCTCGCCCTCGGGCCGCAAGGACGGCAGCCCGGAAGCGAGCCCCGCCGCGAGGAAAAAGGAGCAGGCATCCACGAGGATCGCGGGCACGGGCCCGAGCGCGGCGAGCACCCCGCCGAGGGCCATGCCCGCGACGAACGTGACGCTCCACGTGCCGGAGACGATGGCGTTCGCCTGGAGGAGCTCCGGCGGCTCGACCGTGTGGCGCAGGGCCGCCGTCTCGGCCGGCACCATGAAGGCGGTGAACGCGGAGCGCACGAGGACGAGCACCTGCAGCGAGACGAGCGCGCCCGCCGCGGCCGCGAGCGCCATCGCGAGCGTGAAGGCCGCCTGGACGAGGGGGATGCCGACGAGCAGGCGCCGCCGATCGAAGCGATCCGCGACGAACCCCGCGATGGGCGACAAGCACGCGTGGGGGAGCGAATGCGCCGCGAGGATCCCCACCAGCGCGAGCGCGCCGCCGCCGTGGTCGAGCGCCAGCCGGCTCACGGCGACGAACGCGAGCCAATCCCCGACGAGCGAGACGGTGCCAGCCATCCAGAGGCGCCGGAAGGCAGGCCGGCGGCGAAGGAGGTCGAGCATGCGGCAAGCATGGCAGCTTTCTCCAGGGTCCGCGCGCGCCGGGCCAACACCTTGGAAGATGCTCCATCGACCCACACGGCCCGCCTTCCGTCCCGAGCCCTTCGTGCTAGCTTGCCCGCCGTCCTCGGCACCCCTATCGAGGGCGAGCCTGCCTCACGGATGTCCGCGGCGGGCACGGGAGCTCTGGTGATTGCGTCACGACGAATTCGGCATTTTCTGGTCCTCTTGGCCCTCGCCGCGCCCGGGACGCTCATGGCGTGCAAGTCGGCGCCGCGGCGCGAGGTGAGCGGCGGGGACGCGGCGCGAGGGCGCGAGGCGATCAAGAAGTACGCGTGTGGCGCCTGCCACATCATCCCGGGCGTGGAGGGCGCGATCGGCAAGGAGTCGCATCCGCTGTTTGGCTTCGCGAACCGGGGCGACATCGCGGGCGTCACCTCGAACACGCCCGAGAACCTGGTCAAGTGGATCCGCCGGCCGACCGATCTCGCCCCCCGCACGAAGATGCCGACCCTCGGCGTGAGCGAGCAGGAAGCGAAGGACATCGCGGCCTACCTCTACACGCTGAACGGGGAGTGAGCGCGTATCGGCGGTAACGGCGAGGCGCCGCGCGAGGAGCCTCATTTCGTTTCATTCGGGCAAGCGGCGCAACGAATCAAACGGAAATGGATCCCAGAACGGCGTCGTGAGCGCGCCTCTCGACTCGTCGACGACGAACCACGCGCTCGTGGGCTCGGGGCGAATCACGTGGACGTTTTGCGCCGGCACGAAGCTCTGGCCGAGCAGGACCACGCGGCGCCCGGCGGCGTCCTTCGCCATGTCGAGCACCAGGACCGTGTGCCCGAACGGGACCCCCGTCAGCACGAAAAAATCCCCCGGGCGAAGCGCGTCGAGGGCCACCCGTTCGCCGTCGCGCGCGAGGGCGCCGGTGTTGGTCCAGCCAAACACGTCGTCGAGCCAGCGCCGGAAGAGCGCATGCGTCGGCTCGGCCCGCTTCGCCGCCTGCACGAGCTCGAGCTTGTTGCCATTCAACCGGACCCTCTGTCCCGACGCATGACGTTGAAAATCGAGCTTCTGGCCGCTCGCCGTGCGGTACGCGTGGTCGCGACGCCCGCGCGACCAGCGCCATTCCGCGTGGAGCCGGAGGATCGCGTCGGCGCATTGCTGCAAATCGGCCTTGCCGACGTCGATGGCCACGACCGCGGCGACGTGCGGGTGTCCGTCGGGGCGGATGGTGTCGCCGCGGTACGAGAGGACCGGCGTGCCCTTCGCGGCGAGCGGCAAGCCACGCAGGAACGCGCCAAAGCCGTCCGGGGCGAGGGGGACGCGGGTGAAGCCGGGCGGAGGCGGAAACCGCTGCTCGAGGGGTTCGACCGGCGACGGCGCGCTCCCGGCTCCGCCTTCGAGCCAGGGGTATCGCGCGAAGCTCACGACGGGCGGCGGATTCGCAGGGGACGAGCCTGCCGGCTCGCTGGATTTTGCGCGGGCGGGCTCGGGGCGCGCCGCGACCTCCTCCCCGTCCCGCCGCGTCTCCGCGCCGGTCGAGCCGAGCGTGGTGCAGGCCGAAAGCGAGCCGAGAAGCGCGAGGGTCCACCGCATGGTCATCTCCTTCCCTCCCGTATCGAACGGGCGCTCGGAAGTGTGACGTGCGCCTGCTCGGCTCGCGCGTCCGGATGCAAGGCGACAAAAAGCAGAGCGCCTACTCTACGGCGGGGGGGGCGGCCGGAGCAGGCGCTCTGGCCGTGGAGATTGCATGGTCCGGGCCAACGTGTTCGCGCGTGGATCCGAGCAGTTGGCCATGTGTTGGTCCGGACCGACTTTTCATTCGTGCAAGCAGGTCCCCTCCCCGTCGCGATCGTGCAACGCGCCGCGGCGTCGTTGCTGGCGCCGTGGAAAGGTGAGAGCCTCGCCCGCCGCCATGGTCTCGTTCACCCCCTTCCCGACCCTCGAAACCCCCCGCCTCGTCCTGCGTGAGCTCGTCCCGGCCGACGTGGAGACGATCTTCCGGATCCAGTCGAACCCCAAGGTGGTCCGTTATTTCGGGCGTCCCGCGATGACGACGATCGCCGAGGCCGAGGCGAAGCTCGGGCTCGTCTTCGACGCGATGCGCGACGGCACCGGCGTCCGGTGGGGCCTCTCGGTCAAGGAGGGCGGCGCGCTCGCCGGGACGTGTGGGTTCTGGCGCTGGGACAAGGACCACCGCCACGCGGAGATCGGCTACGAGCTCGCGCCCGAGTTCTGGGGCAAAGGCCTCATGGTCGAGGCGCTCCGGCCCATCCTGCGCTTCGGCTTCACGCGGATGGAGCTGCACCGGGTCGAGGCGAACATCGACCCGGCGAACCAGGCCTCGCGGCGCGTCCTCGAGAAGCTCGGCTTCAAGCGAGACGCGCTCATGCGCGAGAACTGGCTCTACGACGGCAAGTTCACGGACTCGGCGATCTACGGGCTGCTCGACCGGGAGTATCTGAACCAGGACGTGTAGGCGTCACGCCTCGTCGTCGTCGTCCTCGTCGTCCTCGTCGAGGTCGTCATCGTCCTCGTCGTCCTGCGCGCCTTGCCGCCGCGCGTAGACGCGCTCGTCACGCTCGTCGAGCGCGGTGAGGAGCGCGCGCGCGATCTTGGCTTGCGGGCCGCGCTGGTTCGACTCGATCTCGGCGCGGATCTCGGGCCGCTCGAAGAGCGCCTGCGAGATCGCCGCGCGCGCCTCGGGCCTGTCCGCGTAGATCGCGAGCGCCATCCCGACCACACGCGCCGAGGCGAGCCGCGCGAGCTGGCTGCCCACCCACGCCGCGTCCGTCACCGTGGGGATCCGCGCCTCGTACTTCGCGAGCATCCCCTCTCCCGCGAGCGAGACCAGGAACACGTCCGGCGCAGAGGCCGGCGTCCTGCGATCGAGCAGCTTTTCGCGCACCCAGTCCGGGTCGTCACCCACGTGCGCGAGATCGAGCTCGCACCGCGCGCTCCGTTCAGCGCCCGCGCGGCCGTGCAGCACGAGGTCGAGCAGACGCATCGCCTCGCCCGGTTGGGCCTGGCGATACGCGCGCTCGAGCCGCTCGTGGAGCGGCCCCGCTCGGCCCTCCACGCGATGGAGCACGAAGCCGAGCTCGAAGATCGCGCTCGCGAGCGCAGGCAACGAAGAGGCCCACGCCTCCGGCGAGAGTTTCCCGAGGGCCACGACGAACGCGTCGACGGTCTCGCGTCCGCCCACGAGCGCCTCGAGCAAGAGCACGAGCTCGGCGCCCACGTGTGGCGGCACGCTCCACGGCCTGAGCACGAAGTTCTCCACGAGCCTGCGCGCCTCGGCCGCGTAGAGCATGCGATCGTTCTTCGCGGCCGCGAGCACGCCGCGATCCCCCGTCACCCACTTGCGCTCGGCGAGCCCCGTGGCGCGCGCCCACATGCACGCCGTGCGGCGCGGCCAGAACAGGCGAATCACGGGCGACGACGCGTTCATCAGGTGCAGGATCGCCTGCTCCGCCTGCCCCTTCTTGTTCTGCGCCGCGCCATGCAGGAGCCACACCCCGTGCGGGAACCCCCGCGCGATCGTGAGGCTCCAGTAGGGCGTCACGCCGACCCCCGCGGCCGGAGGCTCCGGCTCGACCGGATCGTCACCCTCGGCCCAGGCGTCGCCGCCCGCGTAGCTGCGGATCTCGGCCGCGGCCGGGATCCAGCGCTCGGGCCGCGCGTTCGCAGCGCCCGGCAGGCGCGTGATCTTGCGCCGCGCGCGCAGCGCCTCGACCATCGCCACGAGGTCCATCGATCGCGACGCGGGCTCCCCCGCGGCGACGTACTGGAAATCGTCAAACGAGAAGAGGCGCGTCGCGCCTTGCGGGACACCCGCGGCGACGCGCAGATCCCGATCGGCCGCGAAGATCGCGTCGCGATGCCGGCGGCACAGGTCCACGACGAGCGCCTCGGCCGGCGTCACGAGCCGCAGCGCCTCACGTGTCTCCGAAGGCAGCGCCGCGAACGAGCGCGGCAGGCGGTAACTCGCGCGCAGCGGGTCCCCGTTCTGGCGCACCGCCGCGCGCTTGACGTGCACGATCATGTCGTCCGACGGCAGCGGCAGCGGCACGATCCGCGGGCCGTCCGAGCCTGCCGTGGGCCGACCCTTCTCGTCACGCTCGCCGAGCAACACGATCTGGTTCGTGATGCCGTCGACGTAGTCGTCCGCGTCGATCTCCACGCTCTGCAGCTCGTCGCGCGTGGCGTCGACGAGCTCGTCGTCGCTGCCCGAGCGCTTGCCCGCGCCGGGCCCGTACGCCTCGAAGTGCCAGCCGACGAGCGCGCCCGATCCCGGGTGGTGGACGATCTGCTCGATGACGAGCGCGTCTCCCTTCTGCGACGCGTACCCCGTGATCCGCATCGCGGCCGTCGTGTAGTTCGTGTTGTCCCAGATGGGCAGATCGAACCGCCGCGCGGCCTCGTCGAGCTCGGCGATGCTCCAGAGCGGCCCGCGCGGCTCGTCGATCACGTCCGCCTCGGCGAGCAGCCGCTCGACCGCCTCGGGCAGGCGCGTGCGCGGCAAGCTGAACTGCTCGGCGATACGCTTGGCCGCCTCGGGCCCGAGCGCCGCCTCGATCGCCTCGCGCACCACGCCGCCGAGCGCCGCGGCGCGGTCTCGCAAGAGCTCCGCGGCGCGCGTGTTCCCCTCGTCCGCGAGCGCCGCGAGCGCGCCGTACGCGTCCGGGTGCCGCGTCATCCATCGCCGCGCCACCTCGAGCCCGTCGTGCTTCTCGGCGTCGCCTTCGCGACCACGCTCCTCGTCCTCGTCCTCGTCCGCGCTCGGATCGTCCTCGTCCTCGTCGTCCTCTTCGTCCTCTTCCTCGTCGTCTTCGTCGTCGTCGTCGGAAGCCGCGGGCTCGTCCTCCGCGAAATCGCTCTCCTCTGCGTCGATCTCGCTCCCCGCGCTCGCGAGCTCCACGACCGATCGCACGCGCAGCGTGACCTCGAGGGCCTCACGCGTCCCGATCGCGAGCAGGCACGGCAGCACGCACCACGGCACGTTCACGAGCGCGCCGTCGCCTTCGACGCGGCGCTCGATCCAGGGCAGGATCCCGTCTCCGTACCGATCGTGCAGCGCGACGTTGTCGCGACCGCGCACCTGGAACTCCCAGCGGATCCGCGTCGCGTGTTTCACGAACTCGGCCGCGTCTTCGAGGGACAGGAGCGCCGCCCACACGCGGTCGCTCTCGAACACCATCGTCCCTCCGGTCGATCGGCCCTCGCCCTTGCGGTAGACCTCGGTCGACTCGAGCAGGCGACGCGCCTCGCTCAGCGACATGAGCCCGCGCCCGTCGCGACGAGAGACACGTGCGTCCCGCATGGCGATGCTCACCGGCGAGGATGGATCGAACCATCGGGGCGCGGTCTTCGTGACGTGTTCCTTCTTCATCAACTTGCTCTGCGCGTGCCGATGCTAGCGAGCGCCCAGCGATCTGGCTACCCTGGCCAAACGGGCGGAGGTCACGGCGGAAGCGGAAAGGAGGAGCGTCGGTGGTCCCGGCGCTTGTCCTCACCCCGGCATCGCGTGCGCCAAGAGCCTGGCGCCGTCCTTGAACAACACCTCGATTTTCCCGGCCTCCACGCGGCGCACGAGCCCCCGGCCGAACTTCGTGTGCTCGACGAGGTCTCCCGGGGCAAACGTCGACGTCGTGAGATAAGGCGTTGCTTTTTCCTCCATCCGCCCCGCGAGCGCCTCCATCCACGCGCGCTCCTTCCGCTCGGCCTCGGTCTCCACCGGCGTCGGCGGCGCTGGATCGCGGAGCGGATCCCAGCCGTTCGTGTACCTCAGGATCGACGCGGCGAGCGCCGGATGCGCCGCGGCCCAGCGATCGTCGAACAGGATCCACTGCTCGTGGCCAAACGCGCTCGACGTGTGCGGGCAGAACAGCGCCGCGTGTTTGCCCACCTGCACGATCGCCTTCGAAGGATCCCCGCTCCGCCCGAACGCCGTCCCCACCTTGTAGAACTCGCCCTCCGCGCTCTGATGCGCGCCCACGCCGAGCAGCGTGTGGTTCGTCTCGCTCGCCACCGCGCGCAGCGGATACGCCGCGCACTTCGTGAGCGCCGGCGCGATCGAGATCTGGCCCGGCTCGATCATCGCCCGCAGGAGCCGCAGCTCCACCGGCCATGTCTCGAGCCACTCCTTCGACCACGACGCGGGCTTCTTCGCCGGCACCACCGTGCGCAGGTGCGACGCGAGCTCGGGCAGGCGCACGCCGGGGATCACCACGGCCTGGCCGGGGATCGAGTCGCCGTCGTAAAACGTGAGCAGACAGGCGTACGTCGCCCCCTCGCCTTCGCCGCGCGGCAACATCTGCGGTGGTTCGAAGGGCGGCGTGAACGGGCCGTCGGCGTCACCCTCCGGCAGCTTCGGCTCCTCGTGCAAGAGCCACGAGACGCGCTCCGGCTGCGTGCGCGCGACCTCGTCGTCGAAGAAAAAATACGCGAGCGAGACCTCGTCGTCGTCCGTCAGCACGCGCAGCGAGTGCTCGTCGATGCGCGTGTTCTCCGGGCCTCCCTCGACGTAGAGGTGCGCGCGCAGGATCTTCTCGAGCTCGGCCGTCGACTTCGGCGCCACGAGCCCGCGCTCCTTCGCCGCATCGAACACCGTGCCGAAGCCGTACACGTAGCCGCCGAGCTCGGCCTCGTAGACGCTGCCCGGATCCTCGGCCTTCTTGGCGTCCGCGAGCATGCGGGAGAACCACGCGAGGACCGAGGGCGCGTCGAGCCGCCGCACGCGGCGCGAGAGCGGCCCTTCGTAGTGTGATCGATAAACGAACCAGATCCCGGGTGCCTCGCTCACGACGATTGATCCTTCCTCGGCTCCACAGCGGCCGCGCAGTTTGCCCCGGCGCGGGACGAACGAAAAGGGGCAAGCCGGCGCCCGCTCTTGACGTCCTTTCCCGCCCGGCCCTCGTCGTGTAGCGTCGTCGCGCTCGATGGAGGAGCCACGATGAAGGAATTTCGCGGGCGACGCAGCACGACCTACCTGCTCTTGGCCTCGGTCCTGCTCGGCGCTTGCGCGCCGCCGCCGGCCACGAGCCCCGCCGTGGCCGACCGTCAGGACGAGCCGGCGGGCGGCGTCCTCGTCGCGCTCCCTCCCGCCGAGGGCGCGGCCGAAGGCGCAGGCGAGCGCGCGGCGGCCTTCGCCGAGCCCGGGACGGCCGTCCCCGTCGCGCAGGACGACCCCTCCTGGGGCGACCCGCTCGCCCCCGTGACCCTGGTCCTCTGGGGTGATTACCAGTGCCCATTCACGGCCCGGCTCATGGCCAACCTGCCCACCCTGCAGGAGAAATACGGCCCCGCCAAGCTGCGGATCGTCTGGAAACACAACCCGCTCCCGTTCCACAAGAACGCGCGGCCCGCCCACATCGCGGCCGAGACGGTGCTGCGGCTCGGGGGCGTGAATTCATTCTGGAGATTCCACGCCCTCGCCTTCGCGAACCAGCGAGACCTCACCCCCGACGCCTTCACGGCCTGGGCCGCGCAGAGCGGCGTTGATCCTTCGGCCTTCGAGGTCGCCTTCACGCGGCAGCATTTCGCGGACGCGATCGACGACGACCTCGCGCTCGGCAAGCGCGTGGGCGTCACCGGGACGCCGGCCTCGTTCGTCAATGGCGTGTTCGTCGCCGGCGCCCAGCCGATCGACAAGTTCCAGGCGGTCATCGACGCCCAGCTCGCGGAGGCCGCCGCGCTCCGGCGCCAGGGTGTGCCCCCGCAGCGCATCTATGCCGAGCTCTCGGAGCGAAACCACAAGACCCCGCCGCCCAAGCCCGCCCCGCCGCTGGACACCACGGTCTGGAAGGTGCCCGTCGACGGCTCTCCGGTGCGCGGCAGCCCGACGGCGCTCGTGACGCTCGTGATGTTCGGCGACCTCGAGTGCCCGTTCTGCAAGCGGGCCGTCCCGACGATCACCGAGCTCGAGGCCAAGTACGGCGACAAACTACGCGTCGTCTTCAAGCACAACCCGCTGCCCATGCATCCACGCGCCGAGGCGGCCGCCGAGTTCGCCATCGAGGCCGGCGCGCAGAAGGGAGAGGCGACCTTCTGGAAGGCCCACCAGGCGCTCTACGACAACCAGGACAAGCTCGAGGACACCGACCTCGAGGACCTCGCCAGGGCCCTCGGCCTCGACACGAAGCGCGTCATGAAGGCGATCGCGACGAAAAAACACGCCGCGCGTATCCAGCGGGATCAGGACCTCGCCGCCGAGATCCAGGCCTCCGGCACGCCTCATTTCTTCGTCAATGGCCGGCGCCTCGCCGGAGCGCAGCCGCGCGAGAGATTCGAGGCCCTCATCGACGAGGAGATCAAGAAGGCCCGGCAGCTCTTCGTCGAGGGGACGCCGGCCGCGAAGGTGTACGAAACCCTCCAGAAGGACGCCAAGGCCGGCGTCACGATGGAGCGGATCCTCGCCCCCGCCCCCACGAAAGACAACCCCGGCAAGGGCGCGCCGCCCGGGGCGGCGATCACGGTCCAGATGTTCGCGGATTTCCAGTGCCCATTCTGCAGGCGCGTGCAGTCGGAGGTCGATCGGCTCATCGCGGCTTATCCGGGCAAGGTCCGCGTCGTCTGGCGGCACCTGCCGCTCTCCTTCCACCCGCATGCGCAAATGGCCGCCGAGGCCGCCGTGGAGGCATTCCGGCAGAAGGGCGAGGCCGGCTTCTGGGCTTTCTCGGCGAAGCTGTGGGAGGCGCAATCGCAGGGCCTCGATCGCGCGGTCATCGAGCAAATGGCCGCCGAGGTGGGCCTCGACGTCCCGAAGCTCTCGGCGGCGCTCGACACGCGCGCGCACTGGAAGGTCGTCCAGGCCGATGTCGAGCTCGCCGGGCGCCTGAAAATCTCGGGCACGCCCGGGTTCGTGATCAACGATTATTTCCTGAGCGGCGCGCAGCCCCTCCACGCCTTCCAGCGGTACGTCAACAAGGCCCTGAAGCGCGAGCTCATCGCCCCCGACCTCCTCAAGGCCGACGCCCGGCAGCCGGTGGCGCTCGTGGCGACGGTCCCGCCGCCGTTCGGGACCTCGCCTTCGTCGGCCCCTGCGCCGGGGGCGGTCGCGCAAGTGCGCCTGGGGGCGAAGCACCTGCTCGTCATGTATGCGGGCTCCATGCGCGCGCCGGCCCATATCACCCGCACGCGCGACGAGGCGATCGCGCGCGCCGAGGAGGCACGAAAACGCGTGCTCGGCGGGGCGAAATTCGAGGACGTCGTCGCGCAATACAGCGACGAGCCGGGCGCCGCGAAGCGCGGGGGCGACCTCGGCACGTTCCCTCCGGGCGCGATGGTCAAACCCTTCCAGGACACCGTGGAGGCGCTCAACGTGGGGCAGATGAGCGGCGTCGTGGAGACCGCGTTCGGATTTCACATCATCGTGCGCACGCAGTGACGATGTCTTGCCTCGGCGGCGGGATCCGGGCCCTCAATCGATACAAAGGAACGCCGTGAACCGGTACACCTTCTCCCGAGCCACGGCCCGCACCCGCCCGCTGTACGGCACGAAATAATCGACCGCCGACGTCGGGTGGAGGCTACATCCGCAGAGCTCCATGTCGAACAGGCGCACCCGGTATCCCCCGCGGACGCGCCGGATGTTCGTCGTCTCGATGCGGTCCACCAGAAAATCGCGCCCCTCGTGGATCTCGATCGTGTATTCGGGGTTCGCCGTCGTCAGCGCGGCCGCGAAGCCGAGCGCCTCCGCGGGCGAGGTCACCGGAGAGAAGTGGTCGATGAACGCCGCCGCCGTGTCGATGAGCTCGAACCGCCCGCCGCCCGTCGCCAGCAGATATCGACGCTTCTGCGGGAGCATGCAGCCGAGGTTCACGATCCCCACCGCGTCGCCCGACCGCGCGTCGACGTTGCACTCGGCGATGGCCACGTGCGGCGCGAGGCCGCCGAGCGTCTCGTCGATGCGCAGGGTATTCCCGAAACAACCAAATCGCTCGATCGCCGGGGACGCCGAGCAATCCAGCCTGTCCTCGCTCCGAACGCAGCCCGCGTCGAGGAACGGGGCCACGTCGACCGCCGGGATCCGGGGCGGCGGGTGCTGGATGATCTCCGGATCCTGCGCGGATGCCTCCGACGCGGAGCCCATCACGAGCCCGAGGCCGAGCCCGAGAATCGGAATCATGTGCTTCATGGCCATACCCCCTCGGCGTACCTAAGCCGGTCCGCCTGGGTGGCAAGCCACCTCCGCTTCTGCCTACGCTTCCGTCTTTGCCTCGTTCAGAACCGCAAGACGCCATTCTCCAGCACGACGCCCGTGTTCCCTCGTTGCGGCTTGACGATCTCGATCCGCGTGCGGCCCCCGGACAGGAGGAGAAGCCCGCCGACGAGTGACGCCGCGCCCACGCCGAGCGTGACGAGGCCAAACGTGCGGACCACGCCAATCTCGTGTTCCGGATTCGGGTGCTCCGGCGTCGGCTCCGGGTCCATCGCGAAGCTCACCGCGGTGAACATGGTGCCGCCGAGCGCCAGCATCCCGCCGAGCGCCGTCAGGACCACGCCGCCCGTGAACTTCCCGAGGCTCGTGCCCTTCACGCGTACGGTCACGTTCCCGTCGAGGTCGTCGAGGCGGAAGGAAGGCGCGGGGAACATGCCCGCCCCGCCGATGAAGAACCGATGGCCGTCTCGACCGTCGACCAGCCTGTCGCACGGCGCGCGGCAGACATATTTCGAGATGACCGTCGGGCCCACGTAGCCGCCCTGCTGGTGGTGGTACCCTCCGCCGACGTCGCCCTCGACCCGCGAGAGCTCGACGTCGGGCCAGTTCGATTCGATGTGAACGAACGGCATGCCCCTCGTGGGACCGGAAGGGGCAGCCGGCGCCGCGGGCGGGGGCGCGGGCGCGGCGGGGGGCGCAGGAGGAGGCGGCGGCGCCGCGGTGTCCGTTGGACCTCCCACGATCTGCGCGATCTCGCCCCACGGAATGACGCTCTGCTCCCCGGCGACGATGACGATGACGCGTTGCCCCGGCTCGACGTTGACGATCGTGCCGCGCATCGTGCTGCCATTCTTGAGCTGGATCTCGGACGCCGCCGTCGCGGCCTCCGGCGCGCCCTCGTCCGCCCGCGCCATGCCCGGGAGCGCGCAGCCCACGAGCGCCACCACGCCCACCCACCGTGCAACGAAGCTCATGCGCAAGTCATAGAGGAACGACGCGCCGGTGTGAAGAGCGAGCCGAGCCAGCCATACGCCTTTTTTGCCACGACGCGACGCGAAACCTCCCTGGCCGAGGCGACCCAGGGGCGTTAGGGGTCTCGCGGGGGGAAAAATCGAATGAAGGCCGTCGTGTTTCACGGGGTCGGAGACATCCGGCTCGACGATGTACGAGAGCCGAAGATCCAGGAGCCGACCGACGCGATCGTGCGCCTGACGGCGAGCGCGATCTGCGGGACGGATTTGCACTTCGTCCGGGGCACCATGGCCGGCATGAAGCCGGGCACGATCCTCGGGCACGAGGGGGTCGGCGTCGTCGAGGAGATCGGCAAGGACGTACGGAACCTGCGGAAGGGCGACCGCGTCGTCATCGCGTCGACCATCGCCTGCGGGACCTGCTCGTATTGCCGAGCCGGCTACCCGTCGCAATGCGACAAGAACCCCAACGGAAAACGAGCCGGCACGGCCTTCTTCGGCGGCCCCGCCCAGACCGGCCCCTTCGACGGGCTGCAGGCCGAGTACGCCCGGATCCCGTTCGCGAACGTGGGCTGCGTCAAGCTGCCGGACGGCGTGAGCGACGATCAGGCGATCCTGCTCTCGGACATCTTCCCCACGGGGTATTTCGGGGCGGAGATCGCCGAGATCACCCCGGGGGACACCGTGGCCATCTTCGGCTGCGGTCCGGTCGGGCTCTTCGCGATCCTGAGCGCGCAGATGCTCGGCGCGGATCGGATCCTGGCCGTCGACGCGATCCCCTCGCGCCTCGAAATGGCGCGCGCGCTCGGCGCCGAGGTGATCGATTACGACGCGGAGGATCCGATCGAGACCATCCTGCGCCTCACCGACGGTATCGGCGTGGACCGCGCGATCGACGCCGTGGGCGTCGACGCGAACCGGCCACATTCGGGGCCGGCGAAGGTCAGCCGCGAGGACAAAAAAGAGGCCGAGCGTTTGCTGGAGGCGGTCGCCCCGAAGACACACGAGCAGGGCGACAACTGGCACCCGGGCGACGCGCCGTCGCAGGCGCTCACGTGGGCGGTCGAGGCCCTCGCCAAGGCCGGGACCTTGTCGATCATCGGCGTGTATCCGCCGCAGATGAAATGGTTCCCGATCGGGATGGCCATGAACCGGAACCTCACGCTGAACATGGGCAACTGCCCGCACCGCCGGTACATCCCGAAGCTGCTCGAGCTCGTCGCGAGCGGGGCCGTCGATCCCACGAAGATCCTGACGAACAAGGAGCCACTCGTCTCGGTGATCGACGCCTACAAGGCGTTTGATCGGCGCATGCCGGGCTGGGTGAAGGTCGAGCTCGCGCCCGCGGCCGTGGCGGCGAAGAAGGCGGCCTGAAGGGGGCACCTGCCTCACCCCCCAACCCCCTCTCCACTCCGTGGAGAGGGGGAGAAAAACGCCTCTGGCTCCCCTCTCCACGGAGTGGAGAGGGGTTGGGGGTGAGGTTTTCACCAGCCGCGGCGGTGGCGACGATCCCAGCGACGATCCCGGCGGTCATGCCGGCGATCCCACCGGTCATGCCGGCGATCCCAGCGGTCGTGCCGGCGATCCCAGCGATCCCAGCGACGATCCCGGCGGTCGTGGCGACGATCCCAGCGGTCGCGGTAGCGCCAGTGTTGATCGCTCAGCGCTTGCTCGGACTCGGCGACGGCCTCGTCGTCGGGCAGGCTCAGCGCGCCTTCGGCTTCTGCCAGGTCTTCTTCCGACTCGATCAGGTATTCTTCGGCCTCGCCCAGGTTTTCCTCGACGAATTCCTCCGGGGCGGCCGCCAGGGCCTCACGCGGCGCGGCCACCGCGCCCGCGCCAGCACCCACGAAACTCGCGACGATCAACGACAATAGAAACCGCTTCGCCATGATGGCACCTCCGAGAACGGAACGTGCGGTCCCAGCCTCGAACGGCAAGCCTGCTCCGGGCGGATCACTCGCCATCACGATCTCCGCGGTTGCCTTCTCCGCTCCTTCCGCTGTAACGTCCCGCCCATGCGCCATATCTCCCTCGTCGCTCTTTTCGTCGCGTTGAACGATCTCCTCACGAATCGCAAAGACGCCCTCCAGAGCTTCGCCTCCGGCGCCGCCTGCATCAAGCTCCTCACCGCCAGGCGCGAGGCCCTCGCGAAGCTCCCCGCGGTCGTCGCGGGCCGCCCCCTCGTCGACGAGCTCGATTCTGCGGACGTCCGTCACGACGGCTTTGGTTATGCCATCTGGCACATGACCGAGGCCTACGAGCGGCTCCCCGCTCTCCCCGAGCCCGTCCGCGCCGCCGCCCGGAAGATCCGCGCCGCTTTTGTTCCCACCCTCGAAGACCTCGGCGCGAGTTATCCGGCGCAGGCCAAGGCCGCCATGGATCGACAACACGCGCTCGCGGCCCTCCAGCCGGAGCTCACCATGTTCCCCGTCGCGGGCGGCGGCACCCTGCACGATTGGGCCGCGAGGTTCCTCGAAGCCGGCATCGATATCGATTCCCTCCTCAGCGCCCGCGCCGACCTCGAATCGAGGACCCGCAAGGACGCGGCCCGGCTGCGCGGCGAGGTCATCGGCATCCTGAACCGCGCCCGCAAGAACCTCCCCCTCGAGCTCCAGGAGGATCCGAGCCTGCCCAAAGACCTCGACGCACGTGTCTTCGGGTACCTCGACCTCCTCGAAAAGAGCGCCTCCGACGCGCAGGCCAAGGGCAAGGCCACCCCCGAGCTCCCTCCTCCGCCCTCCCCGACCGAAGCGAAGCCCGCCACCCCCTAGCGCCTCGAACCCGCTGCCCGCCCCGCCTCCGACGCCCCGCGAGCGCCTCGGCCCTGCGGGGAGACCGATGCGCGGGCCCCCGCGAGCGTTTCCGCCCTGTTCTCGTGGGGTTCCCCCCGCCGGCCACGAGCTCCTCCGACCTGCTCGAAGGGGGTGGGCTCGGGGGGTTCGAGCAGGTCCGAGGAGAGCCGGCGGAGGGGGACGCGGGGGCGGCGGGCAGGTCGAAGAACGAGGTTACACGCATGCGCGGCATGGCTCCGGAGGAGCCGATGGTCACCTCTTCGGCTCCCACGCCGCGATCGCCCCGCGCCACGCATTCGCGTCGCGCAGCGGCGATTTGTTCGAGAGCTCCGCCTGCATCTGGATCTGCATGAGCTGCTCGTCCGTCGCGTGCGCGAGGTGGACGATGCTCGTCTGCTCGGTGAACGACCGGCAAAAGATGCACGTCCCCTGCACCCACACCCGATCGGCCTCGACGAGGACCTCCACGCGTCCCATCGAGCCTTCGAGCTTCTGCGCGCCCTCCGGTAGCCCCGTGCGGCGGTAGGCCGTGATCAGGCCGACGCGGCCATCCTTCCCGCACCCGACGTGCGGGGCCCCGGGGTCCAATGGCCCCGGCGGCGGGCAAGGCTCGCCGAGTGTCCCGAATTCGGGCGGCAGCGGCGCCACGACCTTCGGCGCCTCGGCGCGCGGCTCGGGCTTGATGGATCCATCATCCACCGCCGCGCAGGAGGACGAGAACGCGGCGAGGATCGTGGCGACGAGGAGGGGAGCGCGCATGGCGCTTTTTATCACGAGACGCGGGGCTCAGGGGCAGGGCATGTACACGGACGCGCTCGCGTTCGTGGTCACGTAGACGCGCATGTACGTGCCGTGCACGTGCACGCTGCTGACCTCGATCTTGTGCACCTGCGCCTTCATGCAGCCCTGGCCGCTCGCGAACGAGATGTCGCTCGAGAGCTTGTCGCGCACCGCCTTGAGGCGCTCGCCGATGTCGAGCTTGAGCGCGTCGCGCGCCTGATCCCGGATCTTGTCGGCATCCATCGAGGCCTTGAGCGCGAAGAGGAAACTCTTCGTCTCGATCGTCGGCTCGAGGTCCGGGATACGCAGCTCGTTGTCCACGACCGTCGGGTGTCCGGTCATGAAGAGGTCGCCGTCGAGGTCCATGCTGACGGGGTTGTCGACGTGCCCCGCGATGTGGAGCTTGAGCACGAGCTGATCCTTCGCGGCGTAGATCTCGGGCTTCTCCATGTAGAGCTTCGGGTGCTCCTTCGAGAAGAAGAACTTGCCGTCGGTGAAGACGAGGCCCATCGCCTTCGCGAGCTCGTCGTACTTCGCGACGATCGGCACCGTCACCGAGAACGGGCCCGGCTGGAGCGTGGCCACGTTCGCGAGCGGCGGGAGCTTCGCGCCGGGGTTCGGCGGCTGGCAGGGGATCGTCACCGAAGGCGCGACGACGAGCGCGAGGTCCTTCTCGAACCCGCCGGCGAGGACCGTCGGCCCCGCCTCCACCGAGACGACCTCGAGCGCCGCGCACCCGCTCGCGTCCCCGAGCGGCAGCTCGATGGGCTGCGCGAGGCGGCCGTGCGCCTCCGCGAGCGTCGGATACAGGTCGTAGCTGAACTCCTCGAGCTTGCCCCGGACCGCCGACTTGACCTTGCCGAGCACGTCGGCCGCCGCGTCCGCGGCCTTCACCACGCGGTCCTCGCTCTTCACGTTGACCTCGATCGACTGCAGCTTCGCCGCGTATTCGCTCGTGACCACGGGCTCGGCGAGGATCGTGAAGTCGAGCGGGATGTCGAGGCTGCTGACGGGCAGGTCGGCGTTCGCGTCGACGTGCAGGTCGAGCGCGATGCGGCCTCGGTCGAAGCGGACGGCGATCGGCCCGCGCGTCCAGGTGTACTTGCGCTCGTTGCCGAGCATCGGGAAGGTGCCCTCGCCCGTGCGCGGGACGGCGTTCTCGAGCTCGCGCTGCAACGCGGAGCCCGTGATCGTCGCGTGCACGACGACACGCGAGGGGACCGGATCGGCGACGGGCTCGCCGGGGGTCGCCGGCGGGCGCGGCGGATACACGGGCGTGGCCGAGCCACAGCCGGCGGAGATGGTGACGGCAGCGAGGAGGATGGCGAGCGAGGTTCTCGACATGGCGTGCAAAAGAAGACGGACCGCGGGCAGGTGTCAACCCAAGACGCCACGCCGGGACAAAGCCTTCCCATCTGTCGCGCAGGTTGCGGAGGCGGACCTCGGCTTGATACGGTGAACCCATGGCGGGCGCGGGCAGTGCCTTCGTGTGGCTGTTCGGCGCGGGGGAGCGCCAGGGCGGCTACCCGGAGACGTTCGACGACGAGCTCGCGTTTCAGTCCTGGAAGATCCTCCGGGTCTCCGGGCTCATCTGCACCCTCGCGTGGCTACCGTACCTGCGCCTCGACGAGGCGCTGCACCCCGAGCTCCCGTCGCTCCTTTTGCTCCGGCTCTCCCTCTCGTTCGCCGGCGCCCTGGCGCTCCTCTTTTCGTTCCTCCCGTCGGCGCCGCGACACGCGAGCCGCGCGCTCTTCGTGCTCTGCATGTGCCTCGAGTGCACGACGGGGCTCATCACGGGGCTCACCAGCGGCAAAAGCCCGTACCTCGGCGGTTTTTTGTTCGTGCTCATGCTCGTGCCGCTCGCGCCCGTGCGGCGGCGTTACGCGTGGGGCATGCTCGGCGCGGCGATCCTGGTCTTCTGGGTCTCGGGCATGGTCGCGGGCATGGACTTCGAGGGGCCCGAGCGCAGTTATTCGCTCCAGGACCTCGGCGCCGCGGCCCTGGTCTCCGGGGTGTTCGTGCACCTGAGCGACAGGCTGCGGCGGCAGGGCTGGGCGAAGGGGAGCACGGTGCAGCGGCAGAACGAGGAGATCGCGCGGGACAAGGCGAAGATCGACTCGCTGCTCTGCAACATCCTGCCGGCGCCGATCGCCTCCGAGCTCACGCGCGACGGCTCGGTGAAGCCCGTCTTCCACGAGGAGGCGACCATCGTCTTCGCCGATTTCGTGGGCTTCACGGGGAAGGCCGCGACCATGCCGCCCGAGGCGCTCGTCGCCGCGCTCGACGCCTACTTTTGCCGCTTCGACGGGATCGCCGATCGCTCGTGCGTGGAGAAGCTGAAGACCATCGGCGACGCGTACATGGTCGCGGCGGGCCTGCCCGAGGCGACGGCGACACACGCCGTCGACGCTTGCCTCTTCGCGCTCCGGATCCGGCGCGACGTCGAGGGCCACGAGGGGCCGTTCCACGGCGTGCGAATCGGCGTGCACTCGGGGCCGCTGATGGCCGGCATGGTGGGCTCGAAGAAATTCGCCTACGACGTGTGGGGCGACACGGTGAACACGGCGGCCCGGATGGAGTCGTCGGGCGAGGTTTGGCGCATCAACGTCTCGCGGAGGACGTACGAGCGGGTGAAGGATTTTTTCGAGGTGACGGCGCGCGGGGCGGTCTCGGTCAAGGGCAAGGGCGAGCTCGACATGTATTTCCTGGAGCGAATCCTGCCCGAGCTCAGCCGAGACGAACGGGGCCTCGAGCCCAACGAGGCGTTCTGGGAGCGCCACCACGCGCTGCAATCGAATGTGCTTGTCTCGGGCGGCGATCCCCGGAAGGATGCGCCCGAGGAGTGATGACGACCGAAGTATCGGAGCGCCCCGAGAGCCCCCCGGCCGCCGCGAAGTACCCGCCCACGATCCCGTACATCATCGGAAACGAGGCGTGCGAGCGCTTCAGCTTCTACGGGATGCGGAACGTCCTCACGATCTTCCTCGTGACGTACCTCCTGCTCGACGTCGCGGAGAAGGATCGCGACGCGGCGGCGAAGGAGGTGTTTCACGTCTTCGTGATGGGGGTGTATTTCTTCCCGCTGCTCGGCGGCTGGCTCTCGGATCGTTTCCTCGGCAAGTACCGGACGATCTTCTGGCTCTCCTTGCTCTACTGCGTGGGGCACGCGTTCCTCGCGGTCTTCGAATCGAGCAAGCCCGGCTTCTACGCGGGGCTCTTCCTCATCGCGCTCGGATCGGGCGGCATCAAGCCGTGCGTCTCGTCGTTCGTCGGCGACCAGTTCGACCAGTCGAACAAGCACCTGGCGCGCGTGGTGTTCGATGCATTCTACTGGATCATCAATTTCGGTTCGTTCTTCGCGTCCCTGCTCATCCCGCTGGCGCTGAAGAAATGGGGGCCGAGCATCGCCTTCGGCATCCCGGGCGCGTTGATGTTCGTGGCGACGTTCATCTTCTGGCTCGGCCGCAAGGCGTACGTGGTCGTGCCACCCTCGCCCTCGGACCCGAACTCGTTCGGGCGGGTCGCGTGGACGGCGCTGAAGAACGGGCGGGGCGCGGGGCGCGTGCTCTCGATCCTGGGGGGCGTCGGCTTTTTCGCGTCGCTGTTCCTGATCTCCACGCTTGGCTTCGTGGCGTCGTTTTGCCTGGCCATCGTGGTGTTCCTGGTCCTCGCGGGCCCGGGCGTCCTGCTGTCGCTCGACGGGGCGCGGGGGGTTCATCCGGACGAGGACGTCGAGGGAGTGCGGTCGGTGCTGAAGGTGCTCGTGGTCTTCGCGCTCGTGACGCCGTTCTGGTCGCTGTTCGACCAAAAGGCCTCGACGTGGATCCTCCAGGGCAAGGCGATGGAGCTGCCCGGCTGGAGCTTCTTCTCGAGCGCGTCGCAGATGCAATCGGTGAACCCGCTGCTCGTGATGCTGCTCATTCCGTTCAACAACGTCGTGCTGTACCCGATCTTGCGGGCGCTCGGCGTGAACCCGACGCCGCTGCGGCGCATGACGGCGGGCATCGCGATCGCGGGCGTGTCGTGGATCGTGATCGGCGTGATCCAGGGCTGGATCGACGCGGGCGAGAAGGTGTCGATCCTGTGGCAGGTCCTGCCTTACGCGATCCTGACGTTCGGCGAGGTGCTCGTCTCCGCGACGGGGCTGGAGTTCGCTTATAGCCAGGCGCCCGCGAAGATGAAGGGCACGCTGATGAGCTTCTGGTCGCTCTCGGTCACCGTGGGGGGGCTCTGGGTGCTGCTCGTCAATGCGGGGATGAAAAACGAGCGGCTCACGAGCGCGATCACGACGAGCACGGGGTTATCGACGACGGCGTTCCAGATGTACTTCTTCGCGGGGTTCGCGTTCCTGTTCGCGGTCCTGTTCGGGATGTATGCGACGCGGTACAGGAGCGTGGAGCATTATCGGAAGGCGTGAGCGGGCGCCTCGCCGTCCGCGTCCGGAGCCTCCCCCTGCCCCTCGCCTTCCGGCTTGCCGGCGTCGGCGAGCAGAAATACCTCACGATCGATCTCCGGCCGCAACACCGCTAGCCGCTCGTCGCCGTCGACGTGCGCGAGCAGCGCCCGCGCGCCCTCGCGATAATCGTGGAGCGTGATATCGCCCCGACAAACAAGCAAGCGCAGGAGGATCGCAGCCTCGGAGGCGACGTCGGCGAGGTTGTAACGGCGCACGGCCTCGCGGCCCTCCGGGCCCTTCGCCCAGAGGCCCTCCACGTCGGAGCCGTCGACGCCGACCTTGCCAGGAAAGCCGCAGAGGCACGCGAACGAGGCCATCCGCGAGGCCCGGCCGGCGCCACGCATGCTGACGGCGTCCTGGAGATCGAGGTGGTTCTGCCCCCGATAACGATCCTCGAAATCGCGGTTCCAGAGCCAGGGCGCGACGACGCCGTGGCGCATCGCGCGGGCGAGGACGAGCGGGAGATCGAAGCCACGGCCATTCCACGAGACGAGCACGGGCCGCTTGTCCCCGACCCGCTTGACGAAATCACGCACGATCGCGGCTTCGTCCCCGCCACTCGGCCCGCCGAGCAGGCGCGGCGGGTAGACGCGGATCCCCGCATCCTCGACGACGATGGCGAGGGTGGCGCCGGAGACGATCGCGAGGTGGGAGACGGCGGGCACGCGATCCGGATCGGCGCCCTCGGGGAGCGGGTTGTCCTTGTCGAGGATGGCCTCGAAATCGAAGACGACGAACGTCGTCATGCCTCGAAGCCCCCGCGCTCGCCGGCGATCATCTGGAGGATCTGCTCGAGATCCCGCGTCTCCTCCTCCCAGTAGGCCTCGGTCCCGAAATGGGGGAAGGTGCGGGGGAAGATGGGGTCGTGGAAGCGCCGCGCGATCCAGGCCGCATAATGGACGCGGCGAAGGCCCCGGAGCGGCGTGGCGAGGCGGAGGCTCTTTCGATCAAACGCGCGCAGCGTCTCGTACCCTTCGAGGAAGCTCTCCAGCGCGATCCGCGCCTCGACCCCCTGGCCAGGCAGGAGCAGCCACAAATCCTGCACGGCCGGGCCCACGACCATGTCGTCGAAATCGACGACCGAGAGCACGCCGTCACGCAAGAGCAGGTTGCCGAGGTGCAGATCGCCGTGAATGCGGTGGACGGGCGTGGCCGCAATCCCCTCGTCGACGAAGTCCGCGATCACCCGCGCCGCGCGCTCGTACCGCGGGAGCAGGCGCTGCGGGACGAACGCCTTTTCGCGCAGGAACGCGACGTTCTGCCGGACGAAAACGTCCGCGTCGAGGCGGACCCTGTGCGCCGCCGGCCGCGCCGCGCCGACGTTGTGGATACGCGCGGCGAGCATGCCGAGGCGCTGGAGGAGGTCGAGGTCGGGCTCGTCGGGGGCGCGGCCGCCCATGCGCGGGAAGAGGCAATACGAGATGCCGTCGACGGCGCCGAGGGTGCCGCCGCCGCGGAGCGTCCGGGGAAGGCAAACCGGGACCTCGGCCTCGGCGAGGTCGGCGAGGAAGAGGTGCTCCTCGAGGATCTGCGCGGGGCTCCAGCGGCCGGGGCGGTAGAACTTCGCGACGAGCCGGGAGCGGTCCTCGAGCTCGACCTCGTAGACGCGGTTCTCGAACGAGTTCAGCGGGTAGCAGAGAGGATTGACGGAAAACCCCGCGTCCTCGACGGCCTCGAGGACCTTGTGCGGGGTGAGCGAGAGGAAGAGATCGGTCGTGTTCATGCGCGCCTCCGCGAGCTGCCCCGCATCGCGTACGTGATACCATCCCGGAGCGTCGCGCGCGTGGCGAGGCCACCGAGATCGGCGCCGAGATCGACGAGCGTGCGGGCGATCGAGGGCTGGATGCCCGTGATCACGACCTCGGCGCCGAGCAGCCGGATGGCCCGCGCGACCCGGACGAGCGACTCGGCGACCAGGGCGTCGGCCTCGGGGACGCCCGTGACATCCAGGATGGCCACGCGCGCCCCCTGGGCCACCACGCCCGCGGCGAGCGTCTCCAGGATGCCCGCGGCGCGCTCGTCCGTGATGCGGCCGATGAGCGGCGAGACGAGGATGCCCTCGCCGATGGGGATGAGCGGCGTGGAGAGCGCGCGGAGCGTCTCTTCCTGGGCCTCGATGAGGCGCGCCTGGGCCTCGTTCTGCCGCCGCGCCTCCTCCGCGTATTTCCGCGCCGTCACGTCGACGACCGCGATCTGCGTGGCCTCCTGGCCCTCGAAGAGGACCGGCCGCGCGGCGACGTCCGCGTAGACCGTGGCGCCGTCCGCGCGGATGAATCGCTCCTCGAGCGGAGGTAACGCGACGCGGCTCTCCCGGCTCTCGCGCAGGCGCGCGACGAGCAGCTCCCTGTCCTCGGGGTGCACGATCCCGAGGACGCTCGTGCCGACGATCTCCTCGCGCGGCCGGCCGACGAACTGCGCGAGGGCCTCGTTGACCCAGAGGAACACGCCGCCCTTGTGCACGGCGATGGGCAGCGGGGCGAGCTCGGCGAGGCCCCGCCAGCGCTCCTCGCTCTCGCGCAACGCGCGCGTGGCGTTCATCTCGGCCCTGACGTCCTGCGCGACCGCGAGGAACTGCTGGATCTCGCCGCTCTCGTCGCGCACGGCGACGCTGGAGAGGCGGATGTCGAAGAGCTCGCCGTCTTTTCGGACGAACTGGTAGTGGACGTCGTCGATGTGCCCCTCTGCGCGGAGCCTCGGGATGTTCACCTCGAGGGCGCGCTTGCGCGACTCCTCCGTGAGGAACTCGCTCGAGCGACGGCCGAGGACCTCGTCGCGGGTGTAGCCGAGCACGTCGAGCCAGCGATCACTCACGGCGCTGATGCGGCCCTCCGTGTCGATCGAGTGCATGAGGGCCGGGGTGCGCTGGTAGAGGAGCTGGAACTTGCGCTCGAGGGCCGCGAAGGCCTTGCGCTCGGTGTCGCGGCGCTGCTCGTAGACCACCGAGGCGGTGCGGACGAGCTCGTCACACGCCAGCTCGGCCCGCTCGATGGCCTCGATGGCGGGCTCGGTCGGGAGCACGCGCAGGGCGAGGCGGGCGAAGGCGCGGCGGCAGGCGTGGATGCCGATCAGGACGTGCTCGAGCGTCGCGCCTTGCTCGTGCCGGCGCGTGAAGACCTCGGCCCCGAAGGCGCGGAGGGCGTCGACGCGGACCTCGTCCTGGGCCTCGAGGAAGAGGTCGACCAGCCGGGCGGCCATGGCGAGCTGCGCGGTCTTCGGGAAGTTCGCATAAAACGGCGACGCCTGGGGGATCTCGACCAGCAAGGTCTCGATGAGGTTCTCCCGCTCGGGGAGCAGCGCCGCCCGCCGCGTGCTCGTGTCCATGACCCGGGCTTCTACCACGCCGCTCGGGCGCCGGGCGATCCGGCCTTGCAGCGCGCCGCCGAGGCGGGTAGCCCTTGCAACATGAGCGAAGCGACCCCGGGCGGACGACCGGCCGGACATGGCCATGGGCAGGGCGGCGAGGAACTGCAGATCGACGTCAGCGAGCGCGGCGCGCCGCGGGACGGCCAGCCGCAGACGATGGATCGGCGGCTGTTCATGCAGCTCCTGGTCTTCCAGGCCGAAAACGGGACCGCGGACGCCATCACGCGAAAGGCGCGGGACACCCGCTCGCGCATCCAGAGCAAGGGCGTCGGGGTCGTGGTCTACGAGGACGTCAACGATCCCTGGAGCATCGGCGTGCTCACGTGGAGCGAGAACCCGGGCGCGTTCGTGGAGATCGTGCGCCCGGCGATCCTCGACGAGAGCTCGGCGCCGCGGCTGCGCCTGCGCCCCGACATGACCATGCTCGGACGCACCTACTCGACCGGCTACGAGCAGGACCTCGAATACTGGCTCTTGCGCAGGCCGGCGGAGACGGTGACGAACGCGGCGTGGCCGTGGGCCGTGTGGTATCCGCTGCGGCGGAGCGGGGCGTTCTCCAAGCTCGAGCCGCGCGAGCAGGGCGGGATCATGCGCGAGCACGGCACGATCGGGAAGGCCTACGGGGCGAAGGACCTCGCGCACGACGTCCGGCTCGCCTGCCACGGGCTCGACATGAACGACAACGAGTTCGTGATCGGCCTCGTCGGCAAGGAGCTGCACCCGCTCTCGCACATCGTGCAGGCCATGCGAAAGACGCGGCAAACGAGCGAGTTCATCACGCAGATGGGCCCGTTCTTCGTGGGCCGCGTGCTCGCTTAATACGACACGTCCATCTCGAGGATGACCGTCTGCATCCCCTCGCTCACGCCGTCGCGGCGGGTCGGGTAGACGGTCACCGAGGCAGGTTTGCCCGAGACGAGGTGGACGAGCGTCGAGATGTACCCCGATTGCAGCGGGGAGTACCAGGGGATGGACCAGGCCGGGATGCCCCGCTGCACGAAGGTGATCGTGCCCGGCGAGAACGAGTTCGCCTCCCATTCGCCAAAATCGTAATAACGCGTGGCGATGAGCCGGAAGCGCGAGGGGAAATCGTCGATCGACCGGCCCTGGACGAACGAACGATAGGCGTGCTCGGCGTCGTACTTCGCCTGGGCCCGGCCCTGGCCCTGGGCGAAGACCTCGAGCTGCACGCCCACGAGCGCGGCGCACCCGGCGCTCGCCGCGACGAGCGGGAAGAAGTCGTAGAAGCTCGACGCGAGGAAGGGCTGGCCGAGGTATTCGCGCAAGACGGGGTCGCGGAACGTATTCGCGAGCGATTGCATCCCGCCGTCGAGGCGCGTCGAGACGTAATGAAGGAGGCCCTTGTAGGCGATGCCCTTGACCCGGAACTGGCTCCGGCCCGCGGGCCGCGGCAAGCGCTCGAACCAGCGGCGATCACTCGCGGGAGAGACGCTCGGCGGAGGCAGGTCGACCATGCGGCTCGATCGAGGCTCGGGCGGCGGCGACGAGGGGCGCTGCCCGGCTTGCTCGGACAGCTCGCGCAGCGAGGAGAGGCCCGGCATCGTCGCCGCCATGCCGAGCGTCGGATCGGACGAGGGCGGGGACGAGGGCGGGATCGAGGGGAAGACGTCCGCGTACGAGGGGCGCGAGCGGATGGAGGGCGGCGGCGGCTCGACGCTCTTCAGGCTGGCGAGGGCGTCGAGCGCGGCGGCGACCGCAGCGCCGTCCGCGGGGCGCGCGCCGGGCTCCTTCGAGAGCATGCGGGCGACGAGGGCGTCGAGGGCCTCCGAGACGTCGTGGCGGCTCGCGCGCAGGCGCGGCGCCTCCTCCGCGAGTAGCTTCGTGATGATGGCCATCGGGTGCGGGCCGTTGAAGGGTGGTTCACCCGTCAAACACTCGTAGAGCAGGCAGCCGAGCGAAAAGACGTCGGCCCGCGCGTCGACGTACCGTTTGTCCCCGCGGGCCTGCTCGGGCGCCATGTACCCGGGGGTGCCGAGGACGTTGCCGGTGCGGGTGAGGCCACTCGAGACGTCGTCGAGGCGGGCGATGCCGAAATCGAGCAGGCGGACCTTGTCGATCACGCCGTCGACGAGGAAGACGTTGCTCGGCTTGACGTCGCGGTGGACGACGCCGCGCGTGTGGGCGGCGCCGAGGGCCACGGCGAGGCGCCGCGCGAGGTCGAGGCACTCCTCGAGGCGAAAAGGCTCGCGGGCGAGGCGCCGGTCGAGGCTCTCGCCCTCGAGCCACTCCATCACGAGGTACGGCTCGCCGTCGGGGGAGATGCCGTGCGTCACGTAGCGGACGATGTGCGGATGCTCGAGCCCCGCGAGCGCCTTGGCCTCCTTGAGGAAGCGGGCCTGCGAGGTCGTGTCCGGCGCGTGCAGGACCTTGATCGCGACGAGCTTCGTCGTCTGCCGATCGAGGGCTCGATACACGGATCCCATGCCGCCGACGCCGGCGCGCTCCAGTATGGCGAAGCGTCCGTCAACGACGTCTCCCGTGCGCATGGGACCGGATGATGCCCGAAGGTCGTCGGCCGCATCAAGGTGCTCGTGCGTTTCGTTTCAGGCGACCCGGATCACCTCGCCCGGCTTCTGGTTGGGCGCGGGAGGATCACGGATGACGGGCGGCTCCTCGGCGGGTTCGCCGGGGACGGGGCTCGGGGGCCGCGGATCCTCGATCGGGCCCTTGCGGATGCGCGGATCCTCGATCGGGCCCTTGCGGATGCGCGGATCCTCGATCGGGCCCTTGCGGATGTTCGGATCCTCCGCGGGCGGCGCTCCGGGCCGCTCGGGTGGTCTGGCCGGGTTCTTCTCTTCCGTTCGGGTCGTCTCGATAACGCGGGTCGGGGTCATGCCCCGACGAACGCAAGCGGGGTGCCCGGGGCGCGTGTGCGCCCTCCGTCGGGCGCTTTACCGGGTCGATAACGAGGGGTATCCTGACGGGCATGGACCTCGAGCGGATGCTGGAGAACTGCCGGCGTGATCAGTGGCGCGTCGGCGACCTCGACTGGAGCCGCAAGCCGCGGCCCATGTCGCGGGAGGACGAGATCGCGATCGTGCAGCTCTTCACGGACATGGCCGGGATCGAGCGGCTCGCGGGCGCGCTCTTCCGCGAGCAGGAGCGGCGCGTCACGGCTCCGACGCTGAAGGCCATCTTCCGGACGTTCGTCGTCGACGAGGTGCGGCACTCGCACGCGGCGCAGATGCTCGCCGATTTCTACGACGTGCACCATTACAGGATGTACCGGCAGAGCGAGAGCCTGACGGCGTTCGCGCCGCATTTCGTGGACGCGATTCATTACCTGAGCGACGACGTGGCGAACGCCTACATCGTGGCGGGGGAGCTCATCCTGGACATCGCGCTCCTCCGGTCGATCAACGATTTCGTGCACGACGAGATGAGCCAGGAGGCGATGACGCTCATCAACCGCGACGAGTCGCGCCACATCGCGATCGACTATCACATGGCGGAGTATTACGGCTCCGAGGCCTACGAGCGGCGGATGGCCGAGCGCGAGACGTCGCTCTCGCTCGCGGAGCGGGCGCGGGGGGCGAAGGCGTTCGTGAACATGCTTTATCACGGGCACCCGTTCATCCGCGACGTGTTCCTCGATCCGATGAGCTTCGTCGATCCGCAGGGGAGACGGCTCCGGGACGCGTTCAAGCGGATGCAGCTCCTCGGCCGCAAGGAGGAGACGTCGCGGCGGCCCTTCACCCGGTTCTTGCGGGTCTTGCAGGACGGGGTCGATCACCCGCTCGCGGGCGCCTTGCTCGGGGATCTGCTCGGCCGCCTGGGGGGCGTGGGCAAGGAGTTCATGGCCCGGCAATACGACGACGCGGAGCTCGCGCGCGTCCGGCGCATGAGTTACGAGGAAATGGCCAAGGAGGCGCTCTCCGTGAAGGAGGGCGATTAGCGCCTGGTTCGCGCGCCGCGGGCGAGCGCGATGGCGATCCCGCCGCGGAGGGTGCTCTGGGTCCGGATGCGGCCGAGCTCGATGCCGATGTCGACCAGCGTGCGGGCCATCGCCGGCTGGATGCCCGTCAGGACGACCTCGGCCCCGAGCAGCTCGACCGCGCGCGCCGCTTGCACGAGCGCGTTCGCGACCTGCGCGTCGACGACCGGCACGCCGGTGACGTCGAGGATGACGATCGACGCGTGGTTCTCCACGATGCCGGGGAGCAACGTCTCGAGCACCTGCTCGGCGCGGCGAGCGTCGATGTTGCCGATGAGCGGCATCACCACGACGCCCTCGGCGATCGGCAGGAGCGGCGTCGAGAGGGCCCGCAGCGTGGCCTCCTGCAGGGACATCACCTCGTCCTGGAGCTTTCGCGCCCGCGCCTCGGCTTCTTTTTGCTCGGTGACGTCGACCGAGATGCTGCACACGGCGATGGTCTTGTCCGCGATGTCCTGCAGCGGGAACTTCGTCGTCACGTAGGTGGCGACGCGGTCGCCCATGGGGAGCACGTCCTCGCGCACGAGGGGCGTCCCCGTCCGGGCCACGCGCCCGTCGGCTTCCATGTACTCCTCGGCGTGCTCCCCGAAGAGCTCGGCGTCCGTCATTCCGAGGATAGACGCGCGGTCCATGTGGGCGAACTGCTCGAACTGGTTATTGACCAGCAGATAACGGCCCGCGAGATCCTTCACGTACACGAGCGAGGGCGCATTCTCGACGATCCCGCGCAAGAACTGCTGGCTCTCCTCCTGCGCGCGCAGCGCCCGGACCCGCTCGGTCACGTCGACGTTCACCGAGAGCACGTACCGCTCGCCGTCGACGTCGATGGGCTGGAACGCGTTCTCCGCCCAGCGCACCTCGCGCTTCCGCCCGAACCCCGTATCGGCTACATCGTACGAAGTGGGCGGCGTGACGAAGGCCTCGCCACGCAGGGCCCTCTCGATGTACCCGGTATAACCCGAGGCCGCCGAGCTGGGATTGTGGAGCACGTTGTGCTTGCCGACCACGAGCTCCCGCGAGGGGACGCCGAGCGACTCGCGGCTCTTTTTGTTGATTTCGACCACCACCCCCGCGGCGTCGGTGACGACGACCGGGACGGGGAGGTCCTCGAGGAACGCCTCGTGGAGGGTCACGCGACGGGTCGCGGCCGCGAGGGCCGCTTCGAGCTCGGTCACGCGCGCGCGGAGCCGCTCGGCCTCTTCCTGCAATGCCTGGATTTCTTGCACGTCCACCGGGAGCTCCTCCATGACGCCCGTTTTTCCGAGGAGCGAGATATGCCACGTTCCGGGCAACCTCGCGGGAGAAACGGGTGGCAGAGAGCCCTGTCTATAACGACATCAGCCAGCCGTACAGTGGTATCCAGAAGTGTCACTTATTTGGCGCATTCGATGTGCGACGGCGAACGAGCCGCGCGACGACGAAGCCGAGGAGCGCCGCGAGGAATGGCATCGACCCCGCCTTGCCGATCACGCCGAATGCGACGCAGAGCAGGACGAGGCGGAGCACGAAGATGACCGTGGGACGCGCCCGCTCGCCCGTCTCCCGGAAGATCCGCTCACCTTCGGCGATGGCCTTCGCGTGCGCCCAGCCGAGCGCGAATCCGAGGGAGGAGTAAAGGAGCGCGCGGAGGACGAGGTTCGTCATGGGGCCTCCGTCGTTCGGGCGCACGCTCGCAGCGGCGCGCGCCCGGGGTCGTCACGAGGGGACTTTGGTATTCAGTTTGTCGACGGCGTGCACGGGGGCGTCGTTGCCCGCCATGAGGTGCGCGATCGCGCCGAGGACGAGGCGGTGCTTCTCGAGCGTGCTCTTGCCCGCGAAGACCTTGCTCGTGACGGAGATCTCGAAATGCCCTCCCCCGCCCTGCACCTCCACCACGGCGTCGTTGATCTTTTCCTTGATGGCCTGCTCGATCGCCGCGGGGATCGAGCCCTGGAACGTGGTCATGTGGTACGACACGGCGCCTCCCTACCCATTCTCTTCAATATCGCGCAACCGAGGGGTCGATGACGACCGCCCAGGCGTCGATGCCCCCCTCCAGATTGTACACTCTGGAGAAACCTCGCCCGACGAACGCCTCGGCCGCCGAGCGGCTCCGGCCGCCGTGATGGCAATGGAAGACGATCGCCGTGTCCCTGGGCAGGGCGGAGAGCCGCTCGAGCTCGGCCTGATCGAGCAGCTTCGCCTGCTCGATCCACGCGATCGCGCGCTCCCTCTCGGTGCGCACGTCGACGAGCTCGAAGCTCTCGCCGGCGTCGAGCATCTCCTTCAGCTTGCGCACGGAGAGCTGACGGACGCGCGGCGGCTCGTTGGGGTTGTCGATCTTGAAGCCCGCGCCCTCCGGCCCCTCCACGAAATCGACGCGGACCCCGTCCGCCCGGCGCGCGCTCGCCGCGTCGACGAGCACCGTGATGCCGCCCGCGTCGACCTCGACGTCGCCCGGGGCGCGCGGGCCAAAAAACAGGCCATACTCGAAGCGGGGGCTCACCTCGAAGCGGAGCAGCTCGCCCGGATCCGCGTCCTTCGCGGCCTCGACGACCGCGCGCTTGGCCGCCTCCGAGAGCGTGAGCGTGAGCGCCTTCGGCTCGCCGCCCTTCGCGCCCCCGAGCTTCTGCGCGAGCTCGCCGCTCTCGCGCATCTCCCGGACGATGTCGGCCCCGCCGACGAACTCGCCGTCGATGTAAACCTGCGGGATCGTGGGCCAGCTCGCGTACGCCTTGACGCCCTCGCGAATCTCGGGATCTTCGAGGACGTTCACCGTCGTGTATGTCTCGATCACCTCGTCGAGGATCTGCACGACGGCGCCGGAGAACCCACATTGCGGGAACCTGCGCGAGCCCTTCATGAAGAGCACGACGCGGTCGGAGCGGACGAGCGCCTCGATACGCTGCTTGAGCGGTTCACTGAGATTCATCTGTTTCCCTCGATCGGCCGGGACTCTCGCACGTCTCGAAACGTGACGCTACGTCAATTGTGCCGCGCCGACGCTCCCTGGCCGATCGCCGGCGGGGCGGCCTGGTCTATGCTGCGGCGCGATGGCCCCTCGGGCACCGAGCCTCCCGCATCGCGTCGCCGCGCTGCTCGACAAGCGTCCGATCAAGATCGGGCTCGCGCTCTGCATCATCGTCTCGCTCCTGCCCCTGCCCCGGGTGGAGAGCGCGCTCCGGCCCGCCTTCCTCCTGATCTTCTCGCTCGAGCTCGCGCTGCGCTTCCTCGCGCTCAAGAGGCCCCGCGAGGAGATCCGGCGCTTCGAATGGTTCTTCCTCGTCGTCGATCTGCTCGCGCTCCTGAGCTTCTTGCCCTTCGAGCAGATGGGCGACGGGCGGTACGTCGCGCCGCTGCTCTCGCTCCGGCTCGCGCGGCTCCTGCTGCTCTTGCGGTTCGCGCGCGAGCTCGCGGCCGACGTGTACTCGATCGTGACCCGGCGCGAGCAGCTCCAGCAGTTCGCGCTCGTGACCGTGGCCGTCTGGTCGCTCGCGTTCGGCGCGGCGGTGGTGCTCGATCACCTCGCGGTCCGCTACGACTACACGGGCAGCGGGCTCGACGCGGACGCCGATTTTTTCGATCGGGTGTGGTGGGCGTTCCGGCAGCTCGAGAGCCCGGACAACCTGGTCGGGACGATCAAGGTGCCGGCGCCGATCGCGGTGCTCTCGCTGGGGCTCACGATCGTGGGCGTGTTCGTGGTGTCGTTCATCATCGGCATCGGATCGAACATCGTCGATCAGGTCGTGCGGGCCGAGCGGCGGCGCCCGGTCGACTACCACCAGCACTCGCTCGTCATCGGGCCCGTGCACGACGCGGAGATGCTCGTGCGGGAGTTCGCGCGGCTCTACGAGCGCAACCGCATGTTGCGCAGCGCCTTCCGGCCGGCGGAGATCCTGCAATGGTTACGCGGGCGCGGGGCGAGGCCGCGCAGGCACGCGCTGCCGCGCATGGCGCTGCTCGGGACGACGGAGGCTCCGCCCGGCTACCTCTACGAGCCGATGATGCGCTGGGTGATGTACCGCGAGGGCGACGGCTCGGATCCGGACGCGCTCGGGCGGGTGTCGGCGGCGTCGGCGAAGCGCGCGATCCTGCTCTCGCGCGCGGACGCAGGGCCCGACGCGGACGCGGTGACGACGATGACGCTGGCCTCGTTCCGCGCGCAGAACGCCGACGCGCAGGTCTTCGTCGAGGTGGTGGAGAGCGAGAACAGCGCGCTCGTGATGGCGATCGGCGGGCCTCATACGTTCCCGCTCGACATGCCGCGTTTCCTCGGGCTTTTTTTGTGCCAGCACCTCGTCACGCCGGGGGTCGAGGCGCTGTACACGGACCTCATGACGGCGGACGGGTCCGAGTTCTACACGCACTTGTTCGTCGAGCCCGGCGAGGCCGAGGCGATCGAGGCGCTCGGCGACGCGGGCGGGTTCGTCTCGTTCGAACGGCTCGCGCGCGCGGCGTACGAGGAGCGCGGCGTGCTCTTGACCGGGGTCTTCCTCGGCGAGGAGGCGCCGCGGCGGACGCGGGGGCTCGTGCCCGTGGCGAACCTCGAGCAATGGCTGAACCCGCTCCGCGATCCGGAGGAGGACTCGGGCGCGTGGAAGCTCGGCGCGCGCGCGGGCAAGATCCCGACGAAGCTGCTCCGCGGGATCATCGGCGTCACCGCGACGTACGCGCCGCTGCGCAAGTACGGGCGGGATCTCGTGATGGGGCGCGGCGTCGCGCCGCTCGGCCGCGAGCACACGTCTCCGCGGCCCGAGGTGCACACGTGGGCCGAGGACACGCAGATGGCGCGTGGGCTGCTCTCGCGCGTGCTCGTCGTGGGGTACAGCGCGGCCTTGCCGTCGATGGTGCGTGAGCTCGCGCGGTTCATGCCCGGGGTCTCGGCGACGCTCGTGCTCGGCGAGCGCGGCGACGAGCGTTTGCCGCTCGCGGCGCGCCTCGCGTCGCTCGGCCTCGGCCTCGGGCGGGACGCGCCGCCGCCGGGGCGCGAGGGCGTGACGATGCCGCTCGAGCACGGCGGACAGGTGACGGTGTACACGCACCGCGGGCAGGATCTCGCCTCGTTTGCGGTCGCGTGCGCGAAGAAGGGCGGGCCTGTCGGCGCGGTCATCTTCCTCAGCGAGCCCGACGCGGTCGATCGGGACGCGCGCACGACGATGCGGCTCCTCCGGTTCGTGGGGGCGCTCGAGCGGGGCGAGCTCGCGCGGGGCGAGCGGCTGCACGTGCTCGCGGAGTTCGCCTCGGTGCAGAAGGGCGAGCACGCGCGCAGGCTCGTGGACGCGAAGAGATGCGGGTTCGCCTCCGCGGATCGGCTGCGGCTCTCGCTCGTGAGCACCGACCGGATCAAGAACTACTTCATGGTGCACAGCGCCTTCGTGCCGGGCGTGACGGCGCTCTACGACGAGATCCTCGGCGAGTACGGGCAGGAGATCGTGCGGCTCGAGCCGGGCGCGCTCGCGGCCGTCGCGAAGGGCTCGGCGCGGTTCGACGAGCTGCGGGAGGCGCTCGCGCCGAGGCAGGTGATCCCGATCGCGATCGAGCTCCGGAGCGCGGACGCGAAGGAGAACGAGCCGCTCGAGGTGCTGCTCAACCCGCCGCGGGATCGGGTCTTCGATCTGTCGGAGATCGTGGCGCTCTACGCGCTCGCCGAGAGCCGTGATCTCGAGGAGCCGGAGCTCCGGGCGGTGCGCGACCGACCACCCGCGTTCCGCCGGGCCGGGCTCCCGTCGGACGCGGGCGTCGCTTGATCATCGGGGCGCGGCGCGCGGGGGCTCGTCGAGCACGCAATAAAGCAGCGTGGGATCACATTTCACGCGGTAATCGGGGTTGATCCCGGACGGGGTGCGGCCCTCGGCGGCGTTGCCCTCCGGATCGCAGAGCGCGTCGTCCGGCTCGTTCGTGGGTTCGCCGTCCGGGCCGGCCTTCGCGCATGGCACCGCGGGGAAAAGCGCGACGAACGTGTACGTCGCCGAGCAGCCCTCGATGAGGTCCTCGTACGTCATCGTGCCGACCATCTGCGTGCCCGGCGCGGCCGCGGTGACGTAAAGGGAGAGGTCCTCCCAGGTTTGTCGCAATCTGCGGGCGGGTAACGTGATCGGGTTCCCCATGCTGTCCATGACCTCGGCCTCCGGCAAATCGAGCTCGGCGGGGGCGAGCGCGGCCGTCCCGGCGGCGCCTCCGGCGAAGCAGAGATCACGCTCGTCGGGGTTCGTCGTGTACGCGCCGAGCGCGTAAGGCAGGTCGTCCTCCCCTGCCCCGAGGCCCTCGCGCTCCTGGACGAGCCCGCCGAACGTGTCGGATTGGACCGCGATGCTACGTGCGTCGTAATCGGCGCCCGTGCCATCGGCGTTTGGCGCGAGGAACGTGGCGACGCCGATCTCCTCGCCGACGAGATCGGCGCACGTGCCCGTCCCCTCTACGAGCGTGTATTTCGCGATGAATGGCCCGTGCCCGGCGACGCACTGGATCGGCGGCTGCGAGCACGAAGCCGAGCCGAACATCGCCGCGCCGAGCGCGAGGATCACGGCAGCAAGGAAGGAAGGACCTCTCTTCATGGTTCGTCTCCTCGTAGGCACGGTTAGAAGGTCACCCGGGCGTTGAAGCGGACCTGGCGCGGGAGCTGGAAGCCCGCGGGATTGCCGAAGTTGGGGTTCTTGTCGACGTCCCGGAACGGCTCGCCGTCCCAGTACACGAGCTTGCCCTGCGCCTCCGGGAGATCGGACGTCTTTCCCCCGGCGATGGGCCGGACGTCGGCGAACGTGTAATTCGAATCGACGCCGGTGACGGCCTGGAAGTTGAAGAGGTTGAAGATATCGACGCCGAAGGTGACGGCCTGGTCCTTGCCGAGCTTCAGGCCCGCCGTGACGTTCGTGTCGATCGAATGGACCCACGGCGTCCGCCCGCCCTCGCCGCGCGGCAGGATGAAGACCTCGCCCGTGAGGTATTGCGGGTGCGCGCCGAGGACGTTGATGGGCGTACCCGAGCGGGCGGTGTAGCTGCCGCCGACGCTCACCGTGATGTCGCCCGGGAGCACGAACTCCTTCGCGCCGAAGACCTTGATGGAATGGGTCCTGTCGCCGGGGAGCGGGCCCTCGCGGTTCGGCAGGAGCGAGATGAGGTCGAAATCGGAGTTGATGTTCGGATCGAGCTGCTGGGTCTCGGGCCGAAAGAGGCCGGCGAGGTTGCCGCGGAGGTAAGACGCGGTGTAACTCGCCTGCGCGAGCCAGCGGTTCGCGAACGCCTTCTCGAAGAAGATCATGAACGAGTCGTAATCGCGGACGGCCTCGGGGAAGTCCTTGGCGATGCCGTGGCCCGGGTTGCCGATGAAGTAGGTGTTCGCCTCGTCGCGGCTCATGTCCTCGACCGCGTAGTTGAGCGACTGGTGCGTGTAAGCGCCGCCGAGACGCGCGCCGGTGAAGAGCTCGTATTCGCCTCCGATGACGAACTGATCGGAGGACTGAGGCTTGATGTCCGGATCCACGGGCACACGATCGGAGCCGGCAGCGCCGAATTTGCGGTTGGGATCCGTGCTCCCGTTGATCGTGACGAGGTTCTGCGGGTCGTCGCAGGCGCCGCTGACATGCTGGGGGTTTCGCGGGTCGCAGGCGCTCGCGCCCCGGAGGGAGTAGACCTGGAGCTCGCCGGGGAAGGAGCGGTCGACGAGGTTCAGGGTGATGGCCTGGTAGAACCGCGCGAAATTGCCGAAGACCTTGGCGCGGCCCTTCCGGGTCGGATCCCAGATCACGCCGACGCGGGGCGACCACTGGTTCGGCAGGGTCATGCCGATACGACCGTCATTGCCCGTGACGACCTGCGCGTCGTAGCGGACGCCGAGGTTCAGGGTCACGCGATCCATGATGTTCCAGCTATCCTGGATGAACCCGCCGACGGTGATGGACTGCGAGGTGGTGGAGAACGAGTTCAGGAAGACGGGCCGGTCGGGGCCCGCGAGGAAGCCGAACCGGCGCGCGTCCAGGAAATAGGAGCCGTCCGCGGACTCCCGGAACGCGTTGCCGCCGCTCATGCCGCGGGCGCTCGTGTAGTCGAGGAACTCGAAATCGACGCCGGCCTTGAGGATGTGCTGGCCGAGGAGGTTGCCGATCGCCGTGAAGATGGCGCGGCCCTGGACGCGGTTCTGGGTGGCCCTGCGCAGGATGCCGGGTCCGCCCGTGAAGTAGTTGACGACGGGGCAATAAAGCGACGCGATCTCCTGGTCGCCGCCGGGCGCGCACATGGCCAGCGCGGCCGCGGGGAGGGTCTCGAATTCGGTGATCGGGTAACGCCCGCCGGTGGACTTGCGCCAGGCGACGCTCGGGATGTTCGCCATCGTGCCCGGCGTGCCGATGTCCGCGACGCCGCTGCCGTCGGCGGCCGCCTCCACGAGCGAGCCGTGGACCCAGCCGATCGTGGTGTCGAGCAGGTACTTCTTGTCGGCGAAGGACGACGACGTCTTCAGGACCACGTTGTTCGTGAATGCCTCGCTGATCCCGCCGAACGCCGAATAAGGCCCGGTGATGTTCACCCCCGCGCCGCCGGTCTGCAGGTTGAACGGATAATCGCCGTTGCCGCCGGACGTCTGGGGTACGCCGAAGACCGAGAGCGAGACGGTATGATCCTGGCTCGCCTTCCACGTGAGCTTGCCGATGTATTGATACGTGCGGCTCGTGGCGAATCGCGTGGCGCTCGTCCCCGGCAGGAGCTCGGTGCGCTGGAAGCCGGTCTTGGGATCGAGGATCGGCGTGGGGTTTCCCATGTCGTCGAGCACCGGCGTGCCGTCCTGGTTCTCGACGTAGAGGAGCTTGTTCAGGGTGCGGTCGAGGCGCGTCTTCTGAATGGCGAGGCTCATGCCGGTGAAGAACCAGAGTTTGTCGCGCAGGATGGGGCCGCCGAGCTCGAAGCCGATGTCCTGGATGGTCGCGAGGCTCGGGTTGGTCTGGATGGTGCTGCCCTGGCGAGGGATGATGTTGCGCTCGCCCTCGAGCGCGCCGGGGGTGATGGCGCTGAAGAAGGAGCCGTGGAACTCGTTCGAGCCGCTCTTCGTGACGACATCCATGACGCCGCCGATCGAGCGGCCGTATTCGGGCAGATAACCGGCCGTGATGACGTTGACCTCGCGGACGAACTCGCTGGAGAGCGGGGTGCCGAGGATACCGAAGGCGGCGTCGTTGGCGGAGAGGCCGTCGATGACGAAGCCGTTCTCGGGCGAGGTCGTGCCATTGACGGAGACGCCGTAGGTGTCGGTGAAGGTGCCGGGGGCGATGGTGGCGAGGCCCTCGAAGGAGCGGGTCGCGCCGCCTTTGCCCGTCGGCGGGTTCGTCGGGACGCGCCGGGTGAACTCGGGCCCGACGCTGGTCTTGACGCCGGTCGTGTAATCGATGGTCGGCGCGGCGACTTCCACGAGGATCTCGACGCTGTCGTCGACGACGTCGGGGAGGATCTGGATCTGGACGAGGGCCGCGCCGCCGGCGCGGAGCGTGAAGGGCCTGGAGGCATAAGGTCGATAGGCGGTGCCGGCGTCGGCGCGAATGACGTACGCGTCGCCGGGTGGCAGGCTCGAGAGGCGGTAATTGCCTGCCTTGTCCGTCACGGCGATCTCTTCGCCCTGGAGCGCGGGCGAGGTGGCCGTGACGACGACGTCGGGGACCGGCTGGTTCGTCGCGGCGTTGATGACCTTGCCCGAAATGGTGGCGTTGCCCTGCGCGAGCGCATCGCTGCCAAAGCAGACGATCGCCGTGGCGAGGGCCGGCGCGCAGAGGAGAAATACTCGATTCGGCCGTCTCACGTGGACCTCCCTCGAGCCCGCCCCGCGGGCCCGGAGGGCGCATGAGCAGCGAGCGTGCCAGGCAGGCGCGAGGACGAACCGGGCGCATGCATATAAGGAGGTTCGAGGCGCCGCGTGTTTTTCGTCGCGCTATTTGTGCAAGAGGCGCTTGCGCAGATCGCGCGGGGCGATTCGCTCAGGTTGCGCAACGTCGATTCCACCGGCGCCGCCGCCACCGCCGCTTCCGCCGCGGCCACCGCCGCCGCCGCCGCCGCTTTCGCCGCCGCTTCCGCCGCCGCCGCCGCCGCTTCCGCCGCCGCTTCCGCCGCCGCCGCCGCCGCTTCCGCCGCCGCCACCGCCGGCGCCTGCAGCGCCGCCATCACCTGGCTCCGCCCCTCCGGCGCCGCCCATTCCGAAGGCGCCCCCGGGTCCCACCGCCGCGGCGCCGACGCTGCCGTCGGAGCTCGTGGTGAGCTCGGGAATGCCGCGGCCCGTCCGCTGCTCGATCCTCTCCAGATCACCACATGCGGCGAGCCCTGCCCAGGCCACGAGCGCCGCCATCCGCACGAATACTCGATTCGTGTCCATGCAAGCCCCCCGGAAGAAAAGAAGTCACGTGTTCCAGGGAGGAGTCTGACCCGCAGAATGTGGAAACTCCACGGCGGATCGGGGCCATTTCTTGAATTTCGCCGTCCTCGTACGTCCGGGCCACGCCCCGGTGCGTCGTGGCCGGAGCGCCTTCAGGTGGAAACGGAAGCGGGGCGGCGGCGGTCGAAGAGCCCATGGACGGCGAGGGGCAAGGTCGCGAGGAGCAGGCCCACGAAGATGTCCTGCAGCCAGGGCGAACGCAGGCCGAGCGCGCGTGGCGCGAGCTTGCCGGCGAGGGCCCCCACGAGGCCGAGCGTGAGGGACCAAAGGGCGACACGCGGCGGGATCGGCGGCCCGAAGAGGCCCACGCAAAGGAGGGGCAAGAGCGAGGCGCCGAGCAGCGCGCCCGCGAGGGTGGAGAGGGAGACGATGTCGCCGAGCGGGCGAAAGGAGAGCGCGAGGACGAGGGTCGCGACGAGGAAGAGGATCAGGCGCGTGTGGCGCTCGCTCGGCTCGCGACGAGCGAGCGGGGCGACGACGTGTTTTTCGAGGCAAGAGGCGACGACGAGCAGGGCCGAGTCGAGCGAGGACATCGAGGCGGCGAGCAGCGCGACGAGGAAGACGGATCCGAAGGCCGAGCCGAGCAGGCCTCGCTCGAAGACGAGGCGAGGGACGACCTCGTCGGCGTCCCGCACGAGGGGCAAGAGCGTCCGCGCGAGGTAACCAATCGGGAAGAGGCAACCGAGGACGACGAGGAGCAAGAGCGGTGCAAAATGCCGGAAGCGGCGGGCCCGCGTGGCGTCGCCGAAGGCATAAAAGACCATGACCTGCTTGGGATCGGCGACGAGCTTGACGGCGCCGGAGAGGCCCACCGCGACGAGCTCCGCGACGGAGAGCGGGCGGAGCGGCGGAGGCGCGGGCGCCGCAGGCGCGGGCGCGGCGAAGAGGACGGCGACGAAGAGCAGGCCCGCGCCGGCGAGCAAGACGAACGATTGCACGACGTCCGTGAGCACGTCGGCCCAGAACCCGCCGAGCAGGCAATACACGAGGGTGACGCCGTACACGGCGCACAGCGAAGCGGAATAGGAGAGGCCGAGGCCGGAGGCGACGACGAGGGCGGTGCCGCGCAGGACGGCGAGGACGTAGAGCAGGGTCGTGGCGACGACGATCCACTGGACGAAGACGGCGAGCGGGCGGGATCCGAAGCGGCGCTCGAAGAAGTCGGGGAGCGTGAGGGCGCCGTTCGTGCGTCCGAATTCGGCGAAACGAGGGGCGAAGAGGTGGAAGGAGAGGGCGCAGGCGACGACGAGGAAGCCACCGACGACACACCAGCCGAGGCCGACCTGGTAGCTCTTGCCGGCATGTCCGACGAAGGAGTTCGAGCTGACGAAGTTCGCCATGAAGGAGAGGGCGAGCATCCACGCGGGGATCTTGCCGCCGCCCGTGACGTAGCCGGAGAAGCCCCCGGAGCGCCGGGAGACGAAGGTGCCGGCGAGCAGGAGGGCGAGGAGGTAACCCGCGACGGCGAGGGCGATGGGGAGGCGATGGGGAGGCACGGGAGCGCGGAGGTTAGCAGGTGGGGACTGCCGCTGGCGGTGATCGCCCAGGAAGCCTGCGACTTCGGCACGTTCGGCGGACGGCGGTGTGGCGGATGTTCCCCTCGTCCTCCGCTTGAAGCGGTTTCACTTGCTCCTCTTCTTCGGCGTCGCGCGCTGCGGCTCTTTGCGAGGAGTTTCGCCCAGCTTGGTCATGTTCGTGGCGTCGAACGACGCTCGCAGTTGGCCACGAATGAATAGACCAACGCGTGTCTCGCCCTGCTCCCACTCGATCGCGATATCCGATGCCGTGAAGCTGACCTCGCCGGATACAACATGAATGGCATCGAGCACACGTGCTTCGCCAGCAGCCCCCGTCGCGTAAAGGTAGAAGTAGCCAGTCTCCCCGTTGTACTCGAACACGCCTGCAAGATCGCCTGCGGACCGAACACAGCTCTCGAAGATCTCTTCCGTTGCCACGATGCTCTCCTACGGATGGTTTTTCTTGTAGTTATCCCCTAATCGGTGCTCTGTTCTGCTCATGGGGCGCAGCCCTCCTTCGGGGGTCCTGGCTTGGAGGGCGGTACTGCGGCGGCGGAGGCGGGCGTGGGAAGGGGCGTGCGGCTCGACCCGACGATGCGCCGGGGCTCCGTTTACAGGCTGCCCACGTCAGTTGACGAGCTGTCCTCCGGCGTCGACCCACGCCTGGGCGTCCGCGCCGATGTATTCGACATACTGCGAATCACGGCGCTTCAACGACTTCTTGATGGTCGTATGCACCATCCTGGCCCACTTCCGGAACGCCTCGCTCTTCTCCACCCAGCCGCCGTCCGGACCATAAAACCCGTCGACGTAGTACACGCGTCCCCTCCGCAGGATCTTTCCATCGAAGAAGCAGCCGCTGAACTCGAGCACGGGCGAAAACAGGTACTCCACAGTCCAATACCCCTGCGTTTTCACGTGGCGCGTCGTGATCTTGTCGAGGTCCTCGGGCCGCGCGAGGTACTTGCTCCACCACGGGTTGTCGGGCTCGGAGAAGTTCAGCGAGTCCACGACACGAGGCGACGCCGTGGGGGACTCATCGAGAAGGATGATGAAGTCCGTCTTTTCCCGAAGCCTCTGCTCGAGGTCCGCCTTGTCCTTGGGCGTGAGGTAGAAGCCTGACTGGTGTCCCATGGTGTTCGTCACTTCTCCTTGTTGTAGGGGTGAAACTTCGGCCGCAGGCCACTCGCGCGCTCCACTTCGTCGAGCGGCTTCCGTTCACGCGACACCGGCCGACCGTCCTTGGTTTGTTTTCCGACCTGGTGGAACTCCACAGGCTGCTCCGTTTTCTTGTCAAGCCCGGCGACGTCCACGTAGCGCCTCTTTTTCTCGCCGCCCGGGGTGTCGACGGGATACTCCGTCTTCGGCTTGAGGTTGCGCTTCTCGATGTCCTTCTCGACCTCCCGCACCTTGTCTTGATGCGCCTTCCCGCCCTTCTTGCCGTCCGGATTCGGCACCTTCTTCCCATTCGCCGCCGCGCCCGCATTCGCCGGTGACCCCTCGCCCCGCGCCCCACCATTCGGCTTCGCGACCGTCTTCGTCCTCGTCTTGACGGTCGTGGTTCGCACGGGCCGGGGTATTTTCGCTCCCCCGACGCTCCCGCTCGCCGTCGCCAACGATTGCCCATGGTGCTTCCCGGCGGGCTTCCCCGCGTTCGGCGTGAAGTTCTTGTGCCGGGCATGGCAAACTCCCTGGGCGCACTCGTAGGCTCGGTCGAGCAGCGCCGCGTCCTCCGGCGGCAACCTCCAGGTCTCATATACCCTTACTTCACCCGGGTCTATCTCGCTCGGATGCTTTGGCAGGGGCGGCTCGACCGGGCGCGGCCGGCTCTCCGCGACGACGACGGGCTCCGGGCTGGGCCGCTTGATGAGGACCCTCGTGCAGGTACGGGGGCCCGTGCCGCCGCGCCGCCGCGCCTGCCCCGCCTCGGGACACCGCTCGATCCGCTTCGCAATCGGCCGCGGCTTCGGCTTCGAGGGCTCGGCCTTTTTGGTCTCCTCTTTCTTCTTCTCGCCCTCACCCTCCACCTTCGCCACGACGACACGAGGCTTCGGCGGCGCCGGGCATTCGAGCCGATGATGCGGAATCGGCAAGAGCTTCGCGCTCCGGGGAGGGGCATTCGGGTCGAAGACGTACACCGCGAGGCCATTTCGCCTCGCGATGTCCACGTCCGAGGGCGCGGTGAGGGGACTGCCGCTGGCGGTGAGCGCCCAGGAAGCCTGATTCTTCGGCACGTTCGGCGGACGCACGCAGACGTGAATGACGTTCGGCGCCTCGAAGACCCGGGCCATGATCGGGTCGCGCGACGGGGCGCACCCGGTCATGACGAGCAAGAGCACGACGAGCGCGGCGAGCAGCACGCCCCGCAGGCGGATCGATACAATCGAGGCCATGACGGCCCCCTTCGTTCGGGCAGGCCACACCAAGCCACCCCCGTGGCGCCGTGCGCGGGCCTGCGTTGTTCCTGGCGATCCTTGTGCCGGATCGCCCGGCGAACGCGCAACCCCTATGGGGGAGGGTAGGACCTACCCTGTCCGTGGACGACCCCAGGGCCCGCCCCTACGAATCTCCTTGACAGCCTCCGCGCCCCCCGCGCCGGTGAGCGAGCCTGCGGTCTTCCTCGGGATCATGGTCCATCAGGGGAAAGGAACGGAGCAAGGAGGAACCTCGCTTCGCGGGGACCACGCTCGAAACGTTCCCTTCGACCTCCTCCTTCGAAGAGGAAGCACCTCCGACCCTCCCCCAGCGCCGTCGCCCTGGAGGAGGAGCCCGCAGGAGACGTCTCCTTCGGCCTCCTCCCCAGGGGAGGAAGCTCCTCGGAACGTTCCCTCCGCTCTCCTCCCCAGGGGAGGAAGCTCCTCGAAACGTTCCCTCCCCTCGCCTCCCCAGGGGAGGAAGCTCCTCGGAACGTTCCCTCCGCTCTCCTCCCCGAGGGACGAAGCTCCTCGGAACGTTCCGCCCGCTCTCCTCCCCGAGGGAGGAACCAACCAGCAACATTCCGACCGTCCTCCCTCCATCGGATGTGTTGCACCTTGCGGAGCGCGCTGATAAGGTCGCGTTACGTTCGGGGGGATCCACGAGGACCTATGGCCAAGCTCGATCAGATTCCGCGCGCCGAGAAGCGCGATATCGCCAAAAAGCTCAAGGACAACCTCACCGCGCGCGCCGTGAAAGGCCCCCCGGAGCCTGCGCTCGACGCGTATATCGACGAATGCGCGGAGGTCGTCGACGAGCTCGACGCGCACGTCACGGGGAACGTGCTCGCGGAGGCGGAGCGTACGGCGCGGCTCGCACAACTCGCCAGCGCGGATGACGAGGTCGATACCTGGTATCGCCATATCGAGAGTTACATCGACATCGAGGCGCGTCGTCGTACGAGCCCCTTCGCGCTCCAGGCCGCCGCCGTCCACCAGGCCGCCTTCCCCGATGGCCTCGCGCACGTGGACGATCCCATCGCCGACGAAAATCGAATCTGCCGGGAAACGCTGGTCATCCTCCGGTCCCCGGAGCACGCGGCGACACTCACGGCCATCGAATTGCCTTCGATATGGCTGGAGAAATGGGAGACGGCGCTCGACAAGAGTGACGCGCTGCTCGCCGAGGTGGAGAAGGCGCGTACGGACAAGCGCAAGCACGTCGGCGCCGGGCGCGACGCGGAGACGGATTGGGTGGAGCTGATGGTGCGGCTCCGGCGCTACGTGTCGAGCCGGGCGAAGCGGTCCGAGACGGCGAGACTCCAGGAAGGAAAAACCTTGCTCGCGCCGCTGCTCGATGCAATGGCGAAGCTTCGGGCCGAGGCGGCGGCGCGGGCGACGCGGAAATCGAAGTCGGACACGAACGGCTGACTCTCCGCTCCCGCTGGATGAACTGCGCAATGCGCAGTTCATCCACCCTCGCTCCAGGCCGTGCCTGGTCGGGGGTGGAGGGGGCGGACAGCCCCCTCCTGGGGTTTGGGGCGACGCCCCAATCTCCCCTCTAATGCCTCCCGTACAACGGATCCTTCCTTGGATACGTCCCCCGCGGCGCCACGTTTGGCATGACCGAGGTCGAGGGGGCTGGTGCGACGGTCGAGGCTGGCACCAGGGATGAGGCTGTCGGCGACGATGGTGTCGGGAGCTTTGCGTGGGTCGGCGCGGGGGGGCTCGAGGGGGCGCTGACGGGGGCCGTGGCGGCGGTCGGGGTGGCGGGGTCGTTTGATTGGATGAAGAGGAGGCCGAGGACGAGGCCGGCGGCGAGGGCGGCGGCGACGGCGAGGCCGATGTAGACGGAGCCACGCGAGCGCGGGGGGGGCGTGAGGTCGAGCGCGGAGGGGACGACGGCGGCGGCCGGGCCGCTCACGACGGTCGGGGGCGCGGGGGTCGGCGCCGCTGCGGGCGCGTAGGGTGACAGCTCTGGCTCCGAGAGGGTGGCCTGGAGGTTCGGGACGGGCGGCGGCTTCATCGCCGGCAGGCTGGACGGCGGCGGCGGCGGCGGCGGCGGGACCTTGGATTCCAGGGCGTCGAGGAGGATGTCGATCGAGTCGCCCAGCGTGGGCGGGGCGCGCATGGTCTCGCTGAAGGCCATGCTCGGTCCGCCGAGGGAGCGTCGCGAGGAGATGACGGCGTCGATGAGCGCGTCACCTTCCTCGACGCCGAGGGCGGCGGCGAGCGCGGTGACGGCTTCACCTGCGGAGCGGTAGCGGCGGGTGATCTCGCGGTTGCAGCAGCGGAGGAACCAGGCGTCGTAGGCGGGGCCGAGGGTGGAGCCGTAGGCGCTCGGGGGGCGGATGTCGTCGTACGCGATCTTGCCGATGAGCTCGGCGACGGTCTCTGATTCGAAGTGGTCGCGGCCTGTCAGGAGGCGGTTCGTGACGAGGCCGAGGGCCCAGACGTCCGTCGCGGGGCCGACGAGGGAGACGCGGCCCGTGGCTTGCTCGGGGGACATGAAGAGGGGCGTGCCGAAGATGCGGCCGGTCTGGGTGCGGGAGATGATCTGCGCGATGGTGGCGGCGTCGCCCGTGAGCTTGGCGATGCCGAAGTCGACGAGCTTGACGCAGGGGACGGAGTCTTCGCGCTCCGTGAGGAAGAGGTTCTCGGGCTTGAGGTCGCGGTGCACGATGCCGAGGGCGTGGGCCTTGTCGAGCGCGCGCGCGGCCTGTCGCATGTAGAGGACGACCTCCGGGGCGGGGAGCTGGCCGCGCTCGTCGAGCTCGGCGCCGAGGTCGCGTCCGCGGAGGTACTCCATCACGAAGAAGGGGGCGCCGTTGAGCTCGGCGGCGACGTCGGCGTCCGTGATACGAACGACGTGGTCGCTGTCGATACGCGCGGGGGCGCGCGCCTCCACGCGGAAGCGGGCGATCTTCTCGGGGCTCGCCGCGGCCGGGTCGTGAAGCACTTTGAGGGCAAACTGTTCGTCCGTGTGGACGTGCTGCACGAGGTGCACGGCGCCCACCGCGCCGCGGCCGATCTCCCGGATCACGCGATACCGGCCGGCGACGACCTGGCCGGGGGTGATCTTCTTCTTCTCCGACATGCGGAAAGGGTCCTCGGGTGGCTCGCCATCCTAGTCAATCCATCGGCCAAACGAAAGCGGGGCGCGGTCGCTTGGCGCTCGACGGTGGTCGAGGTAGGTTCGGGCCATGAGCAGCGAGGGCATCTCGGAGCGGGACTTCGAACGGGCCGCGGACGACACGCTGCGTCTGCTCGAGCGGGCGCTCGACGGCGTGGACGGGCTCGAGGTCGATCTGCAGATGGGGGTCCTCACGGTCGAGTTCGGGGACGGGACGAAGTACGTCATCAACAGCCACCGCGCGGCGCGGCAGATCTGGATGGCCGCCGAGCGGACCGCCTGGCACTTCGATCCACGCGAGGGGGGCGCGCGCTGGCAGGCCTCGAAGGACGGGGCGGAGCTCTGGACGACCGTGGAGGGCGTCCTGTCGCGCAAGCTCGGCAGCCCCGTCGAGCTCCCTCGTTAGGAGCCGCCATGCGCGCTTCGCCTCGGCTCGCCTTCACGTTCGCGCTCGGGGCGGCGCTCGCGATGAGCGCTGTCGCGGGAGAGGCGCTCGCGTACTGCCGCGCGTCGACGTGCGCCGAGGGGCAGCTCTGCGGGCCGCCGCCTTGGGACGATCCGGCGTGCAAGCCGCTCGCGTGGATGCGGCCGTGCGTGAGCGTGAGCGTGCAGGTGGACGCGTCGGAGGAGGTCTCGTTCGCGCAGGCGGAGGCGCTCGTGGAGCGGTCGTTCCGCGCGTGGGAGGAGCCCGTGTGCGAGACGGTGCTGCCGGGGCCGCCGAACATCCACGTGATGAACGCCGGGCCCGTGCAGTGTGATCGCGTCGAGTACAACCAGACCGCGGGCAACACGAACGTGGTGGTCTTCCGCGACGCGGCCTGGACGCACCCGGACGGGCCGCACAACATCGCGCTGACGACGGTGACGTTCAGCACGCGGACGGGCGAGATCTTCGACGCGGACATCGAGGTCAACACGGCCGGCTTTCCGTTCACGCTCACCGACGATCCGGAGACGGTGCAGATGGATCTGCTCAGCGTGATGACGCACGAGGCGGGGCACTTCCTCGGGATCGCGCACGCGGAGGACGCGAACGCGACGATGTGGCCGACCTACACGTCGGGCAGCATCCTGCCGCGTACGCTCGCGGCGGACGACATCGCGGCGATCTGCGAGGCGTATCCGCCGACGGGAGAGCCGATCGACAAGGAGCGGTGCAACCCGATCCCGCGGCACGGGTTCTCGCCGGAGTGCGCGGCGAAGCAGACGGAGGGGGACTGCAGCGTGAGCGCGCCGGGCGAGGACGGGACGAGGGGCGCGGCGGAGGTGATCGCGTGTGTCGCGCTCGTGTTCGTGGGCGCGCGGAGGATCAGAGGCCGAGGCGCACGCCGAGGCCGGTGAGCAGGCCCGAGAGGGTCGGCGCGATCTCGAGGTCGATCGAGACACGCGGCGTCGGCCGGAACGAGAGGCCGAGCATGGGCAGGACGACCCACGGGTACACGAGCGGGCGCGCGCCTCCGGCGAACCAGTTTGGCTCGACGTAGCCGTTGTAGTGATCGGCGTCCTTGTCGAGCTGGTTGCAGTAACGGAAGCTGCCCGGCGGATCGTTCGGCGCGGTGCAAGGCTGGTACGTGTAGGGATCACCGGGCGTGAAGCCGGGCGGGTACGCCTGCGTGCGGTAGAGCTCGCCCATGAAGGTGTAACCGACGCCGAGGCCACCGCCGATGCGGAAGCGGAAGCGCTGGCGGGCGTCGAGCGGGATGTTCCAGACGAGCTCGACGGAGGCCTGCAAGGACGAGAGGTCGGCCTGGATGATCTCGTACTCGGTGTCGGGGGTGCCGCGCGACTTGAAGGGCGTGGGCGGCAGGAAGAAGGCCGCGTAGCCGAGCGAAAAGGAGATGTCGAGCGGGCCCGAGGGGCGCACGAGCGTGAGCGCTCCGCCCGGCGCGATCATGGTGCGACCGCCGTCGCCGAAGATGTTCATGGCGAAGCGCGGGATGACGTAGCCGCGGTACGACGCGCCGACCCAGAGGCGCGGCTCCTTGGACGGGACGATGGGGCCGGGCCGCGCGGCGCCGCCGAGCGGGGCGAGATCGAGCGTGACGACGCGGCGCTCGCGCTCTTCGAGGGTGATGGTCTCCTTGCGCTCCTTGCGGCCCTTGGCCTTCATCACGACCGCGAGCTCGTCGCCGGGATCGACCTTCTGCGGCGCGGTCGGCGGCTCCAGCGGCTCGCCGTCGATCGTGATGACGACGCCCTCGTAGCCCTCGGGGATGACGAACGTGAGCGTCGGGATACGAGGCTCGATGTCGCGGAGCTTCTTCTTCGCGATCTGGATGGCCACGCGATCGGCGCGCGTGTGGGATCGAGCGGGCGGCTCCTCCGCGACGACGCCGTAGAGGACGCTCGCCTGGAGGAGCTCGGCCGCCATCTCGTAACAACCCGCGAGCGCGACGGCGGTCTCGGGCCGATGGCGGATGCCCTCGGCCTCCTCGAGCAGCGGGAGGGCGGCCGCGCAGTCTCCCTTGCGGGCGAGCGTGATGCCCTGGCGGGCCTGGGCGTCCCCGGGCGCCGCGCGCGCATGCATGGTGGAGAGCGCGGCGGCGGCGACGAGACCAGCCCCGACGAGGCGCCGGAGGAAGGTTGGCCCGGGACGGCCCGTTCGTCCGTCACGAGGTGCGGCGCTGGTACGCCTCTTCGGCATGGCTCGGTCGATCACGCGGGCTGCCATCGCCCTCGCGGTCCGCATCCTACGCGGGCCCGAGCGGGCGTGACGACAAAGTTACCACCGCCCTCGTCCGGCCCCTGCCGAGGCCAACCCAGGGCCCGGCCCCGACCGTCCGGTGGTGAGATTCCCCGCCCGACGAAGAAAACGATGGGCCGCGAGTTTTCCTGCTTCGACGTCCCCGAGTGACGCTTGTAATCTACCGCCGATGGACCCAGGCGCAGGGAAAAACGGGCCGAATGGGCCCGATGCAACCCCCGGGGCCGGAGGGACCGCGCGGGGTATTCTTTCGAATCCCACGCGTCGGACCCTCCGAGCCGGCGAGATCCCGTCGACGATGATCGAGTGCGTGCACGCCGAGCAATGCGGCGGCTGCCCGCTCATCGGGATGGACTACGCCCAGCAGCTCACGACCAAGCGCGCGCGCGTGGTGAGCGCGATCGTGCACTACCCGGCGCTCGAGCTTCTGTACACGCGCCAGGTCGTGCCCGGTGATCAGATCGTCGGCTACCGCGGGCGCGCGAAGCTCATCGTGTCGCACGCGGGCGGGATCGGCCTCTACGGTCGCTCCGGCAACCACGACGTGATCGACATCCCGAACTGCCGCGTGCTCGCGCCCGCGCTCGCCGAGGTGACGACGGCGCTGCGTGGGCTCATCGCGTCGCCGCCGCCGGAGGCGCGCGGGCTGCTCTTGCCGTACGAGCCACACGGCGGAGGCGTGCTGCGCGCGATCGATCTGCGTGAGGTGCACATGCCCGGCACGACGGCGCTGCCCGAGACGACGACGACGGCGCAAGGCAACCGCGTCGGCGTGCTCCTCACCTTCGTGCTGCAGCGAGATCGCGTGCCCTCGCGGGACGAGCTGAAGGAGGCGGGGCGCGCGATCCGGGCGCTCCTGCCGCGCGTCGTGGGCATCGCGGCGAACCTGCACGAGGCGGACGCGCCGCAGATCCTCGGGCCGGAGACGATGGTGCTCGACGGCGTGCCACACGCGGAGGACCGCATCGGGCCGACGTACCACGTGGCCTCGTTCGGCTCGTTCGTGCAGGTGCACCGGGGCCAGGCGTCACGCGTGCACGCGCTCATCACGCGCGAGATCGCCTCGCTCGACATGCAGCTCCTCATCGACGAGACGGGCACGAACCGCAGGCAGCCGCGCGTGCTCGATCTGTACGGCGGATCGGGCGCGATCTCGATCGCGCTCTCGCACGCGAAGAACATCGTGACGATGGTGGAGTCGTTCGCGCCGGCGGTGAACAACGCGCGCGCGGCGGCGGAGGCGCAGGGGCTCGGCAAGCTCGACGCGCGCGTCGGCGACGCGGCCGACGTGGTCAACTCGCTGCTCGCGAACAACGAGAAGTTCGACGCCGTGGTGATGAACCCGCCGCGGCGCGGGGTCTCGCCCGCGGCGCGCGAGGCGATCGCGCGGCTCGGCGCGCCGCTCTGCATCTACGTGTCGTGTGATCCGGACACGCTCGCGCGGGACCTCGATCACTTCAGCCGCCTCGGCTACACGTCGAGCGAGCTCATCCCGATCGACATGATCCCGCTGACGGAGGAGGTCGAGACGGTGGCGGTGCTCAAGCGGGCGCCGCCGGCGCAGCCGCGGGTGATCTACGAGGACGACGACGTCATCGTGGTCGAGAAGGGCCCGCACGAGCCGGTGGAGAACCAGCCGGAGTACCTCGGCTCGCTCATGCAGCGCTGCTTGCGCTTGCCGGGCGTGTCGAACCTCAAGGTGGTGAACAAGCTCGACACCGGGACGAGCGGCCTCTGCATCTTCGCGCGGAACGAGGTGGCGCGGCAGCTCTGGACGACGGCGCTCGCCACGAGCGGGCGGCTGATCTACCTCGTCGCCGCGAAGGGCGTCACGCCGACGAAGGGCGCCATCGCGCGTGACCTGCGCGAGGGCGGGCGCAGCTACATGGCGAGGACGCGTTACCGCAGGCTCGCCGTGGCCTCGGGTCACTCGATCCTGCGCGTGATCCCCGACGGACACAGGCCGCACCAGATCCGCCGTCACCTCGCGGCGATCGGTCACCCCGTGCTCGGCGACGAGCGCTACGGCCACGTGCCCACGAACCGCTACTTCGAGGAGAAGCACGGCCTCGATCGCTCGTTCGTGCACCTCATCCGCATCGAGATCGTGCACCCACGCACGGGCGCGAAGCTGCTCATCGAGTCGACGTTGCCAGGGGATCTGCGCGCGTCGCTCGAGCGCGCGACGGGCTCGTCCGTGATCAAGTTCCTCGAGCAGAAGCACGCGCTCGGCGAGAACCGCGCCTCCTCGATGCTGCCGGGCGAGCCTTCGCCCGCGCCGCTCCCGCCGCCGCGGCCGCTCGATCGAGGCACGCAGCCCGCGATCGCCCCGGCGCCGAACGAGCTCGCGCCGCCGCCGCCCTCGTACCCGCCGGACTCGCTCGCCGAGCCGATGTCGTACGCGTCGCCCGACTCGTTCGCGTCGCCGCCGTCGTACGCGTCGCCTCCCTCCCATCCGCAGCCGGCCTCGTACGCGCCGCCGGGTGGCCTGCCATCACCGACGATCACGGAGGCGCCGACCGAGGCCGTCCCCGAGCTCGACGAGTCTCCTCGCACGATCCGTCACGCCATCGTCTCGGACGACGACTGACGGCGGATTCATCTCGCCCGAAACTTTCCACGACATCTGGTAGGCTCGGCCCGTGCCGTCTCAACTCACGGAAGAGCGCCCGCGTATCCTCGTGGTCGACGACGAGAAGGTGATCCGCGACATGCTGGCGGATTTCCTGGGCATGGAGGGCTACATCGTGCGCACGGCCGAGGACGGCAACGCCGCGCTCGGTGAGCTCACGAAGTCGCACTACGACCTCATCATCAGCGACCTCAAGATGCCGAAGATGGGCGGCATCCAGCTCCTCGACGAGATCGGCAAGACCTCGCCCGACGCGCTCACCGTGATCATGACGGGGTTCGGCACGGTCGAGACGGCGATCGACGCGATGAAGCGCGGCGCGTACGACTACGTGCTCAAGCCCTTCAAGCTCGACGAGGTGGTCCACGTCGTGCAGCGCGGGCTCGAGAAGCAACGCATGGCCGCGGAGAACCTGCGCCTGCGCGAGGCGCTCGGCCTGTACAAGGTCAGCGAGGCCATCCAGGCGAGCCTCTCGCTCGATCAGGTGCTCGAGACCGTGGCCGAGAGTTGCCTGTCGGAGGTGCGCAGCGATCTCGTGTCCACGTGGCTCGACGACGGCGAGGGCGGGCTCTTCGAGCGGCAACACATCCGCGGCCCGCAGCTCCCCGAGGACGCGGCGATCGGCGCGCTCGATCACGACAAGATCGCCGTGCACCTGCGCGCCGAGGCGACGCTGCTCGAGCAGGGCCCGCGCGGGCTGAAGTTCTTCTCGGCCCCGCCGGAGGTGCCGCTCTACTCGCTCGTCGCGGTGCCGCTGCGCATCGGCCAGCGCTTCATGGGCTTCATCGCGCTCGCGTCGTTCTCCAAGGGGCGGCGCTTCGAGGAGGGGCAACGCAAGCTGCTCAGTATCATCGCCTCGCGCGCCGCCGCCGCGATCGAGAACGCGCGGCTCTACCAGGACCTGCAGGCCACGTTCCAGCAGACGATCCAGGGCCTCGCGAAGGCCATCGACAAGATGGACCGTTACACGTCGGGCCACTCGGATCGCGTGGCGCTCTACGCGGTCTTCCTCGCCAGGCAGCTCGGCCTCTCCGCGTTCGAGATCGAGATCGTCCGGCAGAGCGCGCTGATGCACGACATCGGCAAGATCGGCTGCGTGCTCAACCTCAACAAGCCCGGCAAGCTCACGCAGGACGAGTACGAGGTCTTCAAGAAGCACCCCGTCTACGGCCGCGACATCCTCGATCCCATCAAGTTCCTGCACCCGCTCATCCCGGGCGTGCACCTGCACCACGAGCGCTGGGACGGGCGCGGGTATCCGCTCAAGATGAAGGGCAACGAGATCCCCATCATCGCGCGCATCATCGCCGTGGCCGACACCTACGACGCCATGACGAGCGACCGATCCTATCGCCGCGCGCTGCCGCACGAGGTCGCCGTCGCCGAGATCGAGCGATGCTCCGGATCGCAGTTCGATCCCGAGGTCGCTGCGAACTTCACCGACAAGATCGAGGGCTACCGCGACGAGCGGCGCAGCGCCGGAGACAAGGTGCCGGAGTAGTGGGCGCAAGGCACGCGAAGGCGGTTTTCCTCGGTCGACGGCGCTACGAGCCGATCCACGAGCTCCAGCGGCACCTCGTCGCCCTCCGCGCGGACGGGCACATCGAGGACATCATCCTGCTCGTCGAGCACGAGCCCGTCGTCACGCTCGGCCGCGCCGCCGACGAGGGCAACGTCCTTCGTGGCAAGGAGGCGCTCGCCGAGCTCGGCGTCGATCTCGTGCAGACGGGCCGCGGCGGCGACGTCACCTACCACGGGCCCGGTCAGCTCGTGTGTTATCCGATCCTCGATCTCAGGCCCGATCGATGCGACGTGCGCCGCTACGTCCGATCCCTCGCGGAGGTGATGATCCTGCTCGCGCGTGATCTCGGGGTCGAGGCGGGCGTCGTCGACGGGCTCATCGGCGTGTGGGCCGATCGCGACAAACCCACCGAGTGGGCCGGCGCGCCCTGGGCGAGCGAGCTCGCGAAGCTCGGCGCGATCGGCGTGCGCCTCACGCGATGGGTCACGATGCACGGCTTCGCGTTCAACCTGAACGTGGATCTCCGCGCCTTTCAGCTCATCGTGCCCTGCGGGATCCGCGACCACGGCGTCACGTCGATCGAGGAGCTCACGGGGAACGCGCCCTCCGTGCGTGACGTCGCGCTCGGGTGCCACGAGATCCTCTCACGCGGGCTCGACGTCTCCGTCTCGCGCGTCGAGGACATGTCGGACGTATCCGATCTGGAGCGCGCGCTGACGGGGGAAGCCCGATCCTCCTCGGGCCCCGCCGAGCAAAAAAAGCCCGCCTCCGGCTGATTCCGCGGGAGCTCGCTTCATGCGATCCTCGTGACTCGTGGGGTCCCGGTCTTCACCTCCGCCTCGCCAGGCTGCCGTCATCCAGACGTCGCTGGATCCGTCGTCGCTCGAGCGTTGTCCACGCTGCGGCGGCCGGGGCGCGCCTCCGCGGCGCCGGCAGAACCCGTTCCTCGACGGGATCGACGTCGCCATCGTCTGCGAGGACTGCGGGCTCTCGTTCCAGGGCAAGCCGCCCCCGCCCCCGCCCTCGGGGCGCCCACCCTGGTGACCCTCGCCGAGCTCCGGAAAAACCAACACGCGTGACACACGCTGCGCGGGCTGTGCTACGGTCCCGCCCATGTCCGTGTTGGCGGCGAGCGTCCTCGGCCTTGGGCTCGGGCTCAAGCATGCATTCGAGGCGGATCACGTGGCGGCCGTGTGCACCTTCGTGGCGCGCGGCGGTACGGTCGCGCGAGCGGCCTGGTCCGGGGCGTTGTGGGGGCTCGGGCACGGGGCCGTGATGGTGCTCGCCGGCGGCGCGCTCGTGGCCTCCGGCGCGACCGTGCCCCCGGGGCTCGCCTTGGCGCTCGACATCGCCGTCGCCGTGATGCTCGTCGGGCTCGGGATCGGCGCGCTCGTCTCGCGCCGGCAGAAGCCCGCGGAGGACGCCGCGCCGCCGAAGACGGTCAAGCGGCCGCTGCTGGTCGGGCTCGTGCACGGCGCCTCGGGCACGGCGGCGCTCACGTTGCTCGTCGCGAGCACGATGCAGGGCCGCACGGCCGCGCTCGTGTTCGTCGGCGTGTTCGGGCTCGCCTCGGTCCTCGGCATGGCGCTCATCGCCGCGCTCGTGGCCTGGCCGATGCGCTCGCTCACCCGCGTCGCCCCTTCCCTCGCCCCGCGCCTGCAGGCCCTCGCCGGCCTCGGCTCGATCGCGGCCGGGATCGCGGTGGCGGCGACGGTGGTCTGACGCCCCAAAGTCGCGGAAGCAGCCTCGATTTCCGTCGCTCGTGCGTGCAGCCGGGGCAGAAGATCAGCTAAGAAGGGCGCCAGATGGGCGCGACACGGCAAAGGCAGCTCGGCAAGGCGCGGATGGCCGCGCTCGCCGGCGTCGCCGTCGTGGCCACGGCCGCGGCCGCGTCCGTGACCGTTCCGGAGATCATGCTCGCCCACGGGACCCGCGAGGCGAAGGCCTGCCTCGCGTCGTACGAGGCGCCACGTGGCCCCGATCAGCCAGCCTGCGGCGAGCTCGTGGAGTGGATGATCCTGCCGGCGCGGATGCCGACGACCTCGGACCGCGCGCGTTACCGGGCGGAGGAGCTCAACGCGCGGATCGCGCACGCCAGGTACGTCGACGCGGCCGCGTCCGTGCCGTCGGCGGAGGGCCTGGCCAAGGCGGCGGAGGAGCTCGAGCAACAGGCCACGGTGGTGCGGAGCGGATCGCAGCGCGTGACGTTCGACGAGCTCGGCCGCTCGGTCGGCGCGCCGGACGTGGGGCGGGAGGCGGACGCTCTGGGGGATCGCCGCACGCTGCTCGCGCGGGGCGAGCAGTGGCTCGATCTCCGGGTGCGGATCGCGGCGCTACGCGCGGCGCTGCTCGAGGCCGATCCAAAACGCGCCGAGGCCCTCGCGCGGAAATACGCCGAGTTCGACCCGCGGGATCACGACAGCCGCACGGCGATCGCCGCGGTGCTCTGCATGGGCCTGGGCGACGATCCAGCGCGCGGCTTCGAGATGCTGCCGTTCGTGCAAGACGATCGGGCGTCGCGGCGATACGAAGGAATGGCGCGTGATTTCGGCGAGGTGCGCGCGCTGCTTGTCGCCTGCGCCGCGCGCGCCGGAAAATCGCCGCCGCCGATGCCGCAAAACCCTCAGGCGGGAGGCGCGGACGCGATCGAGCAACGCGCGCTGCTCCGGCTCCGGCTGGCCACGACCCACGCGAACGGCGAGGCGACCGAGCCGTTGCAATCGGCGATCGCGGCAGGAAAGTCGCTCCTCGAGCGGGGTCCCCGCGGCCCGGGCGTGCGTGTCGCGCTGCTCGCGGCGCTCCTCGCGGCGGGCGCGGAGCTCGACGCGGAGGACGTCGCGCGGCTCGCGAAGGCCCGCGACGACGAGGAGCCGCTCGCCGCGCCGATCGCGTGGACCGCGACCGAGTGGCTCGCCGAGCGGAGGCCCGCGCTCGGCGACGCGGACCCGGCGCCCGTGGTGCCGGGGGCGACGTTCGTGGCGGCGGCGCGCGGGGTCCTCGGCCTCGAGGCGAAGCTGCACGCGCCCAAGGGCGGGACGAGCCGCGCGACGGCCGAGGCGCTCGTCGCGGCGCGGGGCGCGCTCTGGCTCGAAGCGGCGGCGGCGCTCGCGCGGGAGGGCGACGTCGAGGGCGGGGCGAACGCCGCGGACGAGGCCGCGACCGCGCTCCGGCTGGGGCCACACGGGCGCGCGCTGCTGCGGTCGAACGTGTTCCGGCTCGGCGGCGACCGCGAGAAGGCGTTCGACGAGCTCGCCGTGGACGACGTGCCCGCGAAGGACGACCGAGCGGGCGGAGCCGCGGATCCACGTGTCCCCGCGGCGGTGGCGATCCAGCGGGCGGAGCTCGCGATGGCGCTCGGCAAGCGCGAGGAAGCGCGGAGCTCGGCCGAGCGAGGCGAGCAACGCGCGGAGGCTTCGCGCGACCTCCTGCTCGCGGCGCGGGCGCGCTGGCTCCTGGCGGCGCTCGGCGCGAGGACCGCGCCGCCGCCTTCGTGGCAGGACGTCGAGGCGGGAGCCGCGCTCGTGTGGATCGGCTTCGGCAACCCGCTTGAAGTGTATCGAGCTGGCGACGTGGCCGCGCAATCGGCGCGTGTCGCGCGCGCGCTCGACGGCTGGGTGGGCCTCGCGGGCGCGGATCCCGAGCTCCGCCGCGCGGGGCGCTTCGCGGCGCTCCGGGATCGCGGCGATGCTCCGCCCTGGCTCGGCGTGCACCTCGTGCTCGCGGGTCGCTTGCTCGATCCTTCCGAAGGGGACGTCGAGGTCTGGCTCGACGCGGCCTCGGCCTTCGACACGCGCCGCTTCTCGCTCCGCTCGTATGCCTTCGCCCGCGCGGACGCGGCGCGCGTGCGTGGCGACGCCGAGGCCGCGTCGCGCTGGGAGGCGCGTTATCGTTTCTTGCGGGGCGTCGCCTCGGATCCGACCCGGATCGAGCTCGCGCGGCACCTCGACCTGTAAAAGGTGCTATCGCTCTCTGCGATGCGACGGTCCCGCGCGCCCTGGCTCCTTGCTTCGATGCTGTCCATCCTGGCCCTCGCGCCCGAGGCCGAGGCGTACGAGCGGCAGTGGCACGTCGGCGGCGGGCTCGGGTATTCGCTCCTCCTGCCCGGCGGCAGCATTCCGACCACGGCGACCTCGCTGCACGGCGTCGGCGCGGCCGTGCACGGCACGTACGGCCTCAGCGACGCCTTCAATTTGATGGTCCAGGTCGACGGCAGCATCGCGCCGGGTCAGACGCCCGTCCTGCTCGCCGGAGGCGGCGTCGGCATTGGATACGTCATCGATGTCCTGCGCTGGGTCCCCTGGGCGGGCGTCATGGCCGGCGGGTATGCCGTCTCGGCGCTCGACCCGTGCGGCGCGGCCGGCGAGACCGGCTGCACGAGCGGCCGCCTCGGCCTGTCCGGGTTGGTTGGCGTCGACTACCAGGTCACCCGCAGCTTCACGCTGGGCGCCTCGGGCCGCTACGGCGTGCTCCTCCTCGGCCCGAAGGGCGGCTACGACCAGATGATCGGCGCTTTCCTCCGCGCCGAATACGTCTGGGGTTATTGAGGCGATTCTTTCGACCTTCGTGATCGCGGCGCCCTTCGTGGCGCTTCGGGCACCCGGTCGGTCGGCACCAGGCTGCCGCCCGGCGTCAGGTTCGTCCGGGCCACCTTCGGCGGCAGCTTTTGCGTCGCCATCTGCGACGAGTCCTGCGCGCGGCCCGGTGACGACACGATGGTCACGCGTGGCGCCGTCGTCCTCGATACGCACGCCGGCGCCACGTCCGGGACCTTCGGCGTCTGCGCGGCGTGCCCTCCCGACGGCGTCCGCGGCACCCGCTGCGTCGGCGCGCAGACGTCCGTGTCCGCCGTGACCACGAGCGCGTTCGGGATCGGGACGGGCGCGCGGACGGGCCGCCGGGACTTCCTTTGCTCGATCGGCTTCGGGGCGGAGGTCCAGCCGTCACGCGCCGTGGACGGGCTGTGGATGGGCGACGAGGGCGCGATCACGGCCTCGGAGGCGTCGAACAACGGCTTTCGTCGCGACGGCGGCGGTGGTTGATCCCGCAGCACCACGACGTCCGCTGGCGCCGCCGGGAGCACGACCCGCACGAGCGCGCCTCCGAGCTCGGACCGATCCAGCTCCAGCGCCCCGCCGTGTGACGCCGCGACCTGCCGCGCCAGCGTGAGCCCGATCCCGAGCGCGTCTTTTTTCGTCGTGAAGAAGGGATCGAAGATCCGGGCCCGCACGTCGGGCGGGATGCCTGGCCCCGCGTCCTCGACGCGCACCACCACCCGATCCATCTCGCGCGTGATGGCCACACAAACGAGCGGCTTCTGCTCCCCCTCGCCGGCCTTCGTGCTCGCCGCAGCGGCGGCGGCCGCGCAGGCCTCCACGCCGTTCGTGATCAGCGCGAGCAGGAGCTGACCGAGATCACTCCGCTTCCCCACCACGACAGGCGCCGTGCCGTGCATGACCGTCACCAGCAGATCGACGTTTTTTCCGCGCGCGGTGGGCTCGACGAGGGCGGCCGCCTCGTGCGCGAGATCCTCGAGGTCCACGGGCTCGGCGCTCGAGTCCTCCAGCGCGGAGAGCAGCCGCGTCCCCGCGGTGCGCGCGAAGCGCAGGGCCGTCGTGGCTTCGTCCTGGATCCGCGCGAGATCGTCGAGGGCCGAGGCCACGCCCGGGAAACGCACGCGCAGGTGGCCGATGAGCTTCTCCTGCTCCTCGAGCTGCGTGCCCAGCGAGGACAGCGGCCAGCGCATCTCGTCGGCGAACCCCGCCGCGAGCGAGCCCAGGATCGCGAGCCGCGCGAGCTTCGCGTCCGCGCCCCTCCCCTCGTGCGAGTCCCCCGCGACCTTCGTCGCCTCCACGAGGGCCGCGGCGTGCTCGCGCGCCTTCTCGTGCGCCATCGAGAGCGCGAGCATGTTCGCGGCCGTCTCCAGCACGAACGGCGCCTCCGGCGAGAGCATTTCCGGCGCCGACGCCGCCACGACCAGCACGCCGAGCACGTCCCGGCCGATCAGGATGGGCGCTGCGGCGATCGTCGCCCAGCCTGCGCTGCCGACGAGATCCGGATCGATGCGCCCGGCGAGCGCCTTCTGGGCCTCCGTCTCCGTGACGACGCGCCTCTTCTTCGCGGCCGTCTGCGCTGGAAACCAGGGCACCTCGGAGCTCGGGAACGTTCTGATGTAGGCGCGGAGCGTCGCGGGCAGCCCGACGTCCGCCTTCAGCTCGAGCCCGTCGTCGCTCGCCTCGTACGCGGCGCCGCGCGACGCGCCCACGCCTTCGAGCACGAGGGCGAGCGCCTCGGAGAGCAAACCGCCGGCCTTTCCGCGCGCGAGCAGACCGGAGAGGCCGAGCAGCGCCTGGAGCGAGGGGCTCGGCCTCGTCGCTGCGGTCGTACGGCGAACGGCCATGATGACCGGAGCGTACTCGGGATCGGGGCGTGGGGGATAGAGATACGCGCCGGGCCCCGGATGCGGGATGGGCGTGCGTCCGGGGCCTCGGCGGCGCGCCTCGTCACGGACAGGTCAAGCTACCGCAGTCCTCGCTCTTCGGATCGAAATCGGCGCATTTCGCGTTCGGCTGCAGGCCCCAGGTGCAATAGCTGAGGTAGCTGAACCCGTCGATCGTATTGAACGTCATATTGACGTCCGAGAACACCGGCGCGTTGTAGCAATCGTTCTTGTCGTAGCCGCGATAATAGATCTTGTCGCCGACCTCGAGGTTCGAGTCCATCAGCTTGATCGCGCCGAAGTCGCCGACGACGACCTCGGTCATCCCGCCCTCCGGGTCCGGCTGCGGCACGGGTTTCACGTTCTGGACCCGAACCTTCACGCCGCCCCACGCGTCGTGGAAGGCCTTGTCCGTCGGCGAGCCGAGCTTCGTCATGTCCGCCACGTCCGTGAACACGTGCGGCGCGGGCACGGGCGCCGTCCCCGTCTTCGTCACCGAGCACGTGAACGCGATCTGCGTCTGCGGCACCTGGCTGCCGTTCATCTCGTTCGCGCAGGCCGCGAGCAGGAACGAATCGGCCACGCCCGTGATGTCGAGCACGTCGCCCGGCTTCACGTCGTCCGGGATCGCGTCGCCCGGCAGCGGATCGTTCTCGAAGTAGTTCGAGAGCTTCGGGCAGTACGCCTTGTTGCCGCCCGGCGGGATCGACGCGGGCACGCCGTAGCTCAGCACCATCACGCCGGAGTACTCCTTCGTCTCCGCGAGGCCCGGCGCCGACACGAACACGCCCCAGAGGCAGTTGCCGGCGTTGCTCTGCGAGACGAGGAACTTGTGGCTCATGGCGACGGCGCCCTTCACCTTCACGGGCGTCCCCTTGCCCACCGCGCCGGCGGCGTTCGCGTTGGTGATCTGCTCGATCGTCACCTCCTTGCCGTCACACGCCGCCGCTCCGCCGCCGCCGCCGTCCCCGCCGCCGCCGCCCGTGCCGCCGCCCGCGCCGCCGTTGCCGCCGGGGCCCGTGGGGCCTGTCGCGCCGCTGCCGCCCTCGTTGCCGCCCGTGGGGTTGTTGTTCTCCTCCGTTCGACACGCCGTCGCGAGGACACAGAACCCGAGCACGCACGCCGCGCTCGTACCGAGAAAAGACCAGTGCTTTCGAAGGGACATGAAGGACCTCCTGCTCGCCGCTCGCGGCGTCGAAGAAAGATGCCCGAACCTAACACGCGCCCCCCACCCCTCGCCCGTGCTCTCGGCTTCCGCGCCGTTCGCCGCTTCCGCGCCGCCCGTGTCTTCCAGCCCCGCCTCCCCTTCCGCGTCCCTCGCCGCTTCCGCGCCTGACGCCCAAATCGCGTATGACGGAACACACAAATCTCGACGTGCGGCCGGGAATAAAGCGGTTCGCTGGGGGTTTGGGCCGCGCGATCAACGTCACCATGGCGTTGACACGGATCCGCCCACCGCTAGGATGCGCGCCGTTCACTCGGGGTAGATCGACGAGAACGCCGAGATCCCGAGGCATGGGGCGCCGCCGTGCGGCTCTGGCGGACCCCCAACTGGTTTCACCGTGCAGCGACAAAGGGGCGCGAGGTGCGCGCTCTACCGAAGGAGGTCGGATTGTCTACCGACGTGATGATCGAGGCCAATGGGCTCACCAAGCGATACGGGGCGTTTCGCGCGCTCGACAAGGTGAGCTTCGAGGTCCACCGCGGGGAGGTGGTGGGCTTTCTCGGCCCGAACGGCGCCGGCAAGTCCACGACGATGCGCATCCTCACCTGCTTCATTTCCGCCACCGGCGGGACGGCGCGGGTGCATGGCTACGACGTATTCGACGATCCCCTCGAGGTCCGCAAGAAGATCGGCTACCTGCCCCAGCGCGCTCCCCTCTACGGGGAAATGAACGTCTGGGAGTACCTGAGCTTCGTCGCGGAGATGCGTGGGCTCGAGACGTCCACGTTCAAGAAGCGCATGAAGGGGATCGTCGAGATCTGCGGTCTCGCCACGAGCCTCGGCAAGGACATCCGCGACCTGTCGCACGGCTACAGGCAGCGCGTCGGCCTCGCCCAGGCGCTCGTGCACGACCCGCCCATTCTCATCCTCGACGAGCCGACGAGCGACCTCGACCCGAACGAGAAGGCCGAGGTCATCAAGTACATCCAGGAGATCGGCAAGGAGCGCACGATCCTCCTGTCGACGCACAACCTCTCCGAGGTCGAGCAGGCGTGCGCGCGCGCCATCATCGTCTCGAAGGGGCGCATCGTCGCCGACGGGCCGCTCGAGGAGATCCGCGCGAGGACCGGCAAGGTCCGCTACGTCGTGCAGGTGCACGAGAAGCGCATCTTCGAGGGAGGCCCCGCGAAGAAGGCGCCGAGCGCCGAGGAGGTGCAGGCGGCGCTCGAGAAGCTGCCCGGCGTGACGAGCGTGATCGAGCTCCCGACGGACGATCGCGCGCACAGCTTCCAGCTCATGGGCGCGCAGGACGGCGACATCCGGCCGGAGATCTTCCAGCTCGTGGTCTCGAAGGGCTGGCTCATGCTCGAGATGCGGCGCGAGGCGCAGAAGCTCGAGGACGTGTTCAAGGCGCTCACGAAGCACGACGAGCGCCGCGATCGCGGCCGTCCCATCGTCGACGAGGACGAGGACGAGGACGAAGCGTCGGCCGCCGAAGAGGAAGACGAGGACGAGGACGAAGACGAGTCCGACGAAGACGAGTCCGACGAGGACGCGTCCGACGAGGACGAGGACGAAGACGAGTCCGACGAGGACGACAAGAAGAAGAAGGGCTGAACGCCGATGGGCACCACATTCATCATCGCGAAGCGCGAGTTCCGCTCGAACTTCGACTCGACGCTCGCCTACGTCGTGATCTGCCTCGGGCTGATCCTCCTGGGCTTCGTGTTCTTCGAGTTCGGGGGCGGCTTCTGGCAGCAGGACCGGGCCTCGCTCGTGCAGATCTTCGCGCAGGCGCCGCGGGGTTTGTCGTTCCTGATCATCCCCGTCGTGACGATGCGCCTCCTCGCGGAGGAGAAGCGCTCGGGCACGCTCGAGATGCTGATCACGCTGCCCGTCAAGGATCACGAGGTGATCCTGGGCAAGTTCCTCGGGGCGCTGGGGCTCGTGCTCCTGCTCGTCGCCTCGACGCTGCTCTACCCGCTCATGATGTTCTGGAAGCCGTGGGATCTCGGCCCGCTCGACATGGGCCCGGTCTACTCGGGCTACCTCGGCCTCCTGCTCTACAGCGCCGCGGCGGTCTCGATCGGCCTGCTCATCTCGGCGCTCGCGGAGAGCCAGACGGTCGCGTTTTTCATCACGTTCGTGACGCTCTTCGCGCTCCACATGGTGGGCAGCGTCGCCGACAAGATGCCCACGCCCTGGCTGCGTGAGGCGATCTCTTTCATCAGCTTCGACACCCGCCTCGTGCCCTTCGCCAAGGGCATGATCAACACCCGTGACATCGTCTACTTCGCCTCGATCACCGTGGGCTGCCTGATGGCGGCGTTCCGCGCGCTCGAGCGTCGGAAGTGGGCGTAGGAGGAAGGCCATGGAACGCAAGACCAAGGCCAAAGCGACGACCGGCGTTTATCTCGTCCTCGTCGCGGCGATTCTCGTCGTCGCGAACGTCATCGCGTTTGGCATGAACAAGCGCATCGACGTGACGAAGAACGAGCGGTTCACGCTCTCGAAGGGCTCTGCGCGCCTCGTGTCCGAGGGCCTCAAGCAGGACCTCGCGGTCGATGTCTACATCACCCGCGGCGGCCCCAAGCAGGAGGCGTTCATCCAGGACCTCGTCGACCTCATGAACGAGTACGAGCGGGCCGGCAGCGGCAAGTTCAAGTACACGCTCGTCGAGGCGAAGACCGAGGAGCAGAAGACGGCGGCGAAGGAGGCGGGGCTCCAGGAAGTGGTGCTCGGCGAGGGCAGCGAGACGGGCCAGGATTCGGCCACGATCACGCGCGGCTACATGGGCATCGCCTTCAAGTACGGCAGCGAGAAGGAGGCGATCCCGGTCCTCTCCGCCGACCAGTCGCAGGGGCTCGAGTTCTGGATCACCAACAAGATCCGGGAGATCCGCGACCGCGCCGACAACGTCTACCAGAAATACGGCGTCATCACGGGCAAGGACGAGATCAAGCTGACCGACACGAACCTCGTGGCGGCGCAGCCCGGCCGCGGCGGCGGGCCCTCGATGAAGGGCATCCTCGACCAGGCGTTGCCCTTCTACAAGATCGAGGAGGTCGACCTTCAGAACGGCGACGCCGAGATCAACAAGGAGCTCGCGGGCATCATCATCACGCAGCCCGCGAAGGACTACACCGAGAAGGAGCTCCGCCGCATCGACCAGTTCCTCATGGAGGGGAACAAGTCGGTCGTCGTGATCGCGGGCGCCGTGAACCTCAAGGCCTCCGACGCGGCGATGAAGGCCGAGCTGAACCTCCACGGCCTGGACAAACTGCTCGACGGCTACGGCGTCGAGATGAAGAAGGAAGCGATCATGGACTGGGGCCGCCCCGTCCGGATCGCGGTCCCGACGCAGACGGGCCAGGTCGTCGGCATCATCGGCTACGGCATGGCGCACGCGCAGCACGTCGACGGCCTCAACGAGGCCGAGCAGACGCTCGACTCGTCGTTCGCCGGCTTCTTCCGCATCGAGGAGCTCGCGTTCCCCTTCCCCTCGACGCTCGTCCCGCACCCGGAGAAGCAGCCGGGCGCGCAGATGAAGGTCGTCGCTCGCTCCACGCCGCGCAGCACGATCGACACCTCCGACGCGATCGACCTCAAGTTCTCGGCCCAGGCCAAGCCCAAGGGCGAGTACGGCCAGCGTGCGATGGCCGTCGCGCTCGAGGGCAAGATCAAGAGCGCGTTCGGCGCGGGTGAGGGCATCGAGGCGCCGGCCGAGTCGAAGGACAAGAGCCGCCTGCTCGTGATCAGCGCCTCGCAGTTCCTCGCGAACCCCTACGCGCGCTCGGGCAACCCGCCCCCGATGCCGCCGCAGATGGCGATGATGGGCGGCATGGGCGGCGACGAGGATCTGCAGATGCTCTCGATGCCGTACGCCCAGAACTACCTCACGGCGACGATCCTCGCGTTCAAGAACGTCCTCGACTGGATGAGCGGCGACAGCGACCTCATCGCGACGAGCGCGAAGCTCCTCCAGGAGCCGAAGCTCACGTACGCGAACATCGAGGCGCCGAAGCTCGACGCGACGGACGACGAGGCGACGGCGACGAAGAAGGCCGAGGAGTACCGCCTCGAGCGCAAGAAGACGCAGACGCGCGTGCAGTGGTCGCTCACGCTCTTCGGCCCCTTGCTCTTCGCGGCGTTCGGCCTCTTCCGCTGGTGGCGGCGTGAGAACGCGCGGGAATCCATCCGACTCGACTGACGAAGACGAAGGAGACCCATGAAGACCGAGCACAAGATCTACGTGGCCATCGGCGTCCTCGCGGCCCTCGGCGGAGGCCTCTACGCCACGAGGCAGACGAAGCAGAAGGAGCTCTCGGCCCACTCCGCGACCGCGGCGACGGCCGACTTCCCGGCCCTCGCGCCCTCGAAGGAGGACGTCGAGGCGATCACCAAGATCGAGATCAAGAACGCCGACAAGTCGAACGTCACGCTGGAGAAGAAGGGCGACGCGTGGGAGGTCATCTCCCCCGTGACCGCCAAGGCGAACGCTTCGAACGTGCGGTCGCTCCTCGACAACTTGAAGGAGATCAAGGTCAAGGAGAGCATCGACCGCGGGACGGGCACCTACAAGCAGTACGAGCTCGACGACGAGAAGGGCGTCCACGTCGTCGCCTACAAGGGCGACGGCAAGGTCTTCGACGCCTACTTCGGCAAGAGCGGCTCTCGTGGCCAGCTCGCGCGTGTCGGCGGCAAGGACGGCGCGTGGGTGGTCGGCGGCTACTCGAGCTTCCTCTACACGCGTGAGGTCAAGAACTGGCGCGAGACGTCGATCCTCAAGTTCGAGGACGCGAACGCGATCCAGGTGTCCGTGACCAACGCGAACGGCCAGTTCAGCTTCTCGCAGAACGACGGGAAGTGGTCCGGCTCGTACGCGAAGCGCGACAAGGGCAAGCTCGGCAAGGCCGAGACGAAGTGGGAGAAGTTCGACGAGGCCAAGGTCAAGGACATGCTGCGCGCGTACAAGTCCCTGACCGCGGAGGACTTCGGTGACGAGAAATCGGACACCGGGCTCGATGCGGCCGAGACGAACGGCGGCGTGGTCCAGATCAAGCTGAAGGACAACGCCGGCGACATCACGGTCAAGGTCGGCAAGACGAGCAAGGGATCGAGCCGCTTCGCCCAGAAAGAGGGCGCGGACGGCACGGTCTACGTGATCTCGTCCTGGTCGGGCGACTGGGCGACGGCGGACCGCGCCAAGTTCGAGAAGTCCGACGACAAGAAGAAGGACGAAAAGAAGGACGAGCACGGGGAGGACGACGGCCACGGCCACGGCGCGCCTCCCGAGCTCGAGTGATCCGGCGCCTTTAGGCTGAGGACACACGGAGGCCCCGTTCCCACCCGGAACGGGGCCTTCGGCTTTTGTCGCGCGAGAACGCTTGAATCTCGGGGGGATGCGTTTTAGGCCGCAGGGGTCATGAAAGCCTCTTACCGCTGGATTCGCGAGCTCGTCCCCGGCCTCGATGCTTCCCCCGAGGAGATCGGGCGGCGCTTGACGCACGCAGGCATCGAGGTCGAGGCGATCACCGAGTTCGGCGAGGGCACGAAGACGCTCGTCGTGGCCGAGGTGCTGTCCTTCGAGCCGCACCCGTCGCGGGCGAAGCTCAAGCTCGTCACGATCAACCGCGGCGGCGCGGAGCAGAAGATCGTCTGCGGCGCGCCGAACGTGCCCGAGCCGGGCGGGCTCGTCGCATTCGCGCCCCTCGGCGCCCACCTGCCGGCCGTGAACATGACGCTCACGCCGCGCGAGATCGGCGGCGTCGTCAGCGAGGGCATGCTCTGCTCCGAGCGCGAGCTCGGCCTCTCCGCCGTCGCGAGCAAGGAAGAGGACGCGGGGATCCTGATCCTGCCGAAGGGCCTCGCCGCGCCCGGCACGCCGCTGCGCGAGGCCATGCCCGAGGTGCACGACTACATCCTCCACCTTGGTTTGACCCCCAACCGTCCCGACGCGCTCGGCCACATCGGCCTCGCCCGCGAGATCGCCGCGCTCTTCAACCTGCCGTGGAAGCGGCCCACGCCGAGAGCCCCTGCGCGTTTCGCCGAAGGCGAGGCCGTCTCGCGCCATGTCTCCGTGCGGATCGACGACACCGAGCGTTGCCCGCGGTACGGCGCGGGCCTCGTGCTCGACGTGACGATCGGCCCCTCGCCCACGTGGTTGCGGTACCGGCTCGAGAGCCTCGGCGTGCGTTCGATCTCGAACGTCGTCGACGTGACGAACCTCGTGCTGCTCGAGTACGGACAGCCGATGCACGCGTTCGATCTGAGCGACGTGCGCGGCGGCCAGATCATCGTGCGCCGCGCCGCGCCGGGTGAACCCCTGAAGACGCTCGACGGCGAGGATCGCAAGCTCGACGCCGACGACCTCGTCATCGCGGACGCCGAGGGGCCGACCGCGCTCGCCGGCATCATGGGCGGCGCGGACAGCGAGATCCACTCGAGCACCACGCGCGTGCTGCTCGAGTGCGCCTACTTCGCGCCGCGTGGCGTCCGGCGCACCGCGCGCAGGCACGGCATGCACACCGAGTCGAGCCATCGCTTCGAACGCGGCGTCGATCACGGCTCGCTCGAGGACGCCCTCGCCTACGCGACGACGCTGCTCACGGAGCTCGCGGGTGGCGCGGCGGCGCGCGAGCCGATCCTCGCCGGCTCGAAGATCCCGCCCCGCGAGCCCGTGCGCCTGCGCGCGGCGCGCATGAACGCGCTGCTCGGCGTGGAGGTCCCGCTCCCCGAGGCGACCGACATCCTCGCGCGGCTCGGCTTCGAGATCCGCGCGACGCACGGCGAGGGCGAGGCCGCGTACGCCGACGTCGTCCCGCCGTCACATCGGCCCGACATCGCCGGCGAGGCGGATCTCGTCGAGGAGATCGTGCGCGTGCGTGGCCTCGGCACCGTGCCGACCGTGCTCCCCGCGCTCCGGCCCCAGCCCCCGCGCCACGCCTTCGACCTCGCGCTCCGCGTCCGTGGCGCGGCCGTCGCGGTGGGTTTGTCCGAGGCGATCACCTACGGCTTCGTCTCGCCCGAGGAGATCGAGGCGCTCGGCCTGCCGCCGGCGCCGTTCCGCCTCTTGAACCCGCTCACGCAGGATCGCTCCGTGATGCGCACCTCGTTGCTCCCGGGCCTGCTCGAGGCCGTGCGGCGCGCCCGCAGGCACGGCGTCCAGGACGCCCGGCTCTTCACGGTCGGCGCGCGTTTCCTCGCCGATCCTGCGCAGGCGCCGCTCGCCGACGAGGCCCCCTCGTTCGCCGCGGTCCTCGCCGGCTACCGCCGCTCGCCGCTGCAGAAGCCGGTCGAGGTCGACGTGTACGACGCGAAGGGCGTCGCGCTCGAGATCGTCGAGCGCGTGACCCATGAAGAAGCGACCGTCGCGCACCAGCCCGAGGCCTCACGCGCGCCGTACCTGCACCCGCGCGCGGCGGGGAACATCCTCGTGAAGGGCCGCGTCGTCGGCGCCTTCGGCGTCCTGCACCCCGACGTCGTCGACAAGCTCGACCTCGGCGGCCCCGCGGTCCTCGTCGAGCTCGATCTACGCGCGCTCGCCGAGGTGGGCGCTGCGCGGCCGCAGTACCGCCCGATCCCGACCTTGCCCGCGGCGACGCGTGACATCGCGCTGACCGTGCGTGACGAGGTCGAGGCGGGCGCGGTCGCGGCGGCCATCCGCGAGGCGGGCGGCGAGCTCTGCGAGTCCGTGGAGGTCTTCGACGTCTTCCGCGGCGGCAGCATCCCCGCGGGCCACCGCTCCCTCGCCTTCCACGTCGTCTACCGCGATCCACGCGCCGCGACCGACCCCGACAAGGCCCGCACGCTCACGGACGAGGAGGTCGACCGGCGGAACAAGGCCGTCTTCGAGACCGTCCACGCCCGATTCGGCGCCACGCTCCGCGCCTGAGCCACGGTTCTCCGTCCAGCCTATTCATGAAATTTCGACATCTCTGCGAACACGGAGGCCATTCCGTGTTTCTACGCAGCGTTTGCGCTAACCAAACGAGGGTCCCGGGCGCGAACGATTGACGGGCTCGGCTCACCCGGAAAAGACTGAAATTTGCTACGGGGCCCTTCGAGCGCTCCCCGTCGATCCGGGTCCCTCTTGCATCGCCGCGAGCGCTCTCCGGTCCCCTGTTCGACCTCACAAGGACGGGACGGAGCGGACATGGCGATCACCGGTAGACACCTTCGGGCAGGGCTCGTGCTCCTCGGCGTGGCGAGCGCCTTCGTGCCGAACGTCACGCGCGCGCAGCCTTACCAGTTCGACACGACCGAGGCGACGTTCGACACGACGTACGCGCAGACCCCCATCTCGCTCTCGGGCACGGTCAAGAACCGCTCGGGGCAGGCCATCGCGGGCGCCACGGTCACGGTCGTCGCCTGGGGCGACGGCGCGTCGAACGCGGGAAAAACCACGACCACGAGCGCCTCCGGCGGCTTCACCCTCACGGGCCTCAAGCGCCGGAACGTGCTGCTCAAGATCACCGCGTCCGGCCATTACAGCGAGATCGTCCCGGTCGATCTGCACCGGCCCACGAGCGAGACCGTCACGAGCACGGGCACGGTCTCCATGAACCCGCTGAAGACGGGCCGCGTGCGGCTCCTCTTCGGCGGCGACACCATGATGGGCCGTCGCTTCGTCGACCTCGACAACGACGGCATCGAGGGCGAGACCGGTGACCTCATCCGCCCCGCGACCCGCGCCGCCGACGCGCAGGCCATCTTCGCCTACGTGCGCGACGCCGTCTCCGCCGCCGACCACTCGATGGTGAACCTCGAGTCCCCGGTCACCTCGAACGCGGACACGCCGCATCCGTACAAGGACTACACGTTCTTCTCGTACCCCGAGACGCTCGCGGGCCTGACGTATGCGGGCATCGACGGCGTCGACATGGCGAACAACCACATCTTCGACTTCCTCACGGACGGCGTGACCGACTCGATGCTCCACGTCTCGAACGCGGGGTTCGACTGGTGTGGCGTGGGCGCGGACGAGTCGGACGCGAAGGCCTCCACGATCTACCGCACGCTGAACAACGTGCCGCTCGCGATGCAGGGCTTCGCCGAGCTGGTCTCGGACGGCTCGACGGAGCTCGACTACCTGCTCGTCGCTCGTGATCCGGACAAGGCCGGCGCGCTCGAGGCGTCGGCGGCGAACATGAACGCGTTCATCGACGACGAGACACCCGCGCGCTTCGCGATCCCCATGATCCACGGCGGCATCGAGTACTCCGAGTACCCGTCGAACCCGATGCGTTCGAAGTTCGTGTCACTCGTGAAGCGTGGCGCGGGGATGGTCGTCGCGCACCACACGCACACGGCCCAGGGCATCGGCCTCGTCAACCCCGGCACGGGCCCGCGCTTCGTGATGATGTCCCTCGGCAACTTCGTCTTCGATCAGGATCAGTACGAGACCTTCACGTCCTTCCTCGCCGTCGCCGACGTCGACGTGCTACCGGGCGGCGGCTTCGACGTCGCGCGGCTGGATCTCATCCCGATCACGATCGAGGGCTACGTGCCGAAGCTCGTCGCGGGGGAAGGGCTCGCGCGCGCGGGGCGCCATTTCGCGCACCTGTCGACCTACCTGCCCAGGAGCCCGGTCGGCCAGAACATCACGGACGGGCTCTCCGGCGCCGTGGTGTTCCCCGCGGGGCACCGGATCGTCGCGCTGCGTTCGTCGTCGCAGTACACGACGATGTCGACGAACCAGGCGATCAACGCGCCGGTGACGAGCGGGGCGACGGGCCCCATCGCGTTCACGCGCTCGGCGCCGTCGGACTCGCTCTCGTACGTGAAGGCGAACGCGAGCGCGACGGTCGAGTGGGGCCGCGAGATCCTGCTCCACGGGGACTTCGAGGACCTCGACGTGGACGGCGATTTCAGCGAAGGACACGCGTGGGATCAGAGCGCGGTCCGCTACGTGGCGAACAGCGTCACGCGCAGCGGCATGGGCGCGCTCGTGATGCTCCGGAACTCCTCGAACATGTCGGAGATCCAGGTCTACAGCCGGCACCGCGTCCCCTTCCCCGCCGGCGCGAAGCTCACGTTCACCGGCTGGGTCCGCGGCGACAACGCGGGCGCCTTCACGATGACGACGCGCATGTACAGCGACAGCGGGGCGCTGCTCAGCCAGACGGACTCGTTCACGAAGACGGCGGGCACGTACGGATGGACGCAGTTCGTCGTCAACGTCACGGCGGCGTCGACCGCGACGAGCGCGCGCTTCTACTTCCGGCTCGTGCCCCCGGCGACGGGCGAGGGGCGCCTCTTCGTGGACGACTTCAGCCTCATCCACTGGGAGAAGAGCTCGAGCTACGCGCAGTACGGGTTCGCGATCCCCGCGCCGAACAACTGGAGCCACGTGCGCTTCACGAACGTGGCCGCGGGCGTGGGCAACCTCGGCGTCACGCTCGGGCATCGAACGTTCACCGTGAACTAGTCCGCCGCGTCCTCCGCGAGCAGCTTCGACCAGAAAGCTCTGACCTCGTCGATGCGCTCGGTGCGCGCGGCCGGCGGCAACCCGTCGAGCAAGAGCGCGCCGTAGCCACGCGTCTTCACCCGCCTGTCGAGGATCGCCACGATCCCGCGATCCTGCCGCGTCCGGATCAGCCGACCGAACCCTTGCTTCAGCGTGATGGCCGCCTGCGGCACGGTGTACGTGGCGAAGGGCGAGTGCCCCGCCTGCTCGATCGCCTGCGATCGCGCGACGACCACCGGATCCGTGGGCACGGCGAAGGGGATCTTGTCGATCACCACGAGCCGGAGCGCGTCGCCGGGCACGTCCACGCCCTCCCAGAAGCTCATCGTGGCCACGAGGACCGCGTGGTGCGCCGCGCGGAACTTCGAGAGCAGCATCCGCTTCGGCGCCTGCCCCTGCACCATGAGCGGCCCCGGCACCCTGCCCGCGAGCGCGCGGCCGAGCGCGACCATGGAACGGTTGGAGGTGCAAAGAACAAACGCGCCACCCCCCACGATGCCGACGAGCTCGACGATCCGATCGGCGGACGCGGCGAGGAACGCGGGATCGGAGGCCTCCGGCAGATCCCGCGGCGTGTAGAGCAATGCGCGCGAGGCGTAGTCGAAGGGCGACGGCACGACGAGCTCGTCGACGGGCACGGTGAGGCGCTCGTCGAGGCCGAGGCGCGTGCGCAAGAAACGAAAGTCCCCCGCCTTCGCCGTCATCGTCGCGCTCGTGAGCACGACGCCGCCGATCCGCTCGAAGATCCCCTCGCGGAAGAGCCACCCGACGTCCACGGCCGACGCGCCCACCGACACGGAGCGTGATCGCACCTCGACCCACGTCACCTGGTTCGACTTGCCGTCCACGATCTTCGCCGCGTCCGCGCGTAACGTCTCCGCACGCGTCCCCACGAGCGCGACCGCCTCCGTGATCGCGTGCGCCGACGCGTAACCCGCGAGCGCCTCGAGCGCCTCGTCGAAGTGGTGATACGCGTCGAGCAGCTCACCCGCCCACACCTCGCGCCGCAGCTCCACGCGGCCCTCGCGCGCCTCGTCTCCTCCGGCCTGCGCGAGCCTCGCGAAGAAGCGATCGGCCGCCTCCCGCACGAGCGCCACGATCGCGGTCCCCTCCCCTCGGCCGAGGATCCGATCGGCGAGCCCGCTCGCGATGAACGCGCGATCGGCGTCTCGCAGCATCGAGTCGACGCGAGCCCCGGAGATGCGCGTGCCAAAAAACTCCGTCGCGATGTCCTCGAGCTCGTGCGCCTCGTCGAAGATCACCGCGTCGTACGGCGGCAGCGCGCCCGCGCCCGGCACGTTGCCGCGCCCGAGCTTCAGCGAGAGATCCGCGAAGAAGAGGTGGTGGTTCACCACGAGCACGCGCGCCTCCTCGGCCTCGCGTTTCATGCGCGTGACGAAGCACTTCTCGAAGAACGGGCACGCCGCTCCGATCCGCGTCTCGCTCGACGAGCACACCTCGCGGCGGATCGGATCCGACTCCGCGAGCGTCACGAGCTCCGCGAGATCCCCGCTCTCCGTGTCCCGCGCCCACGCCTCCACGACGGGCAACGAACGCAGGACGCCCGGGTCGTGTTGCGACTCGGGGCTCGTGCGTAACTCGTCGAAACGCCGCAGGCAGAGGTAGTTGCCGAGCCCCTTCACGAGCGCGGCCGAGACGCGGAGGCCCAGGTATTCCGCGACGAGCGGCAGATCCTTCGCGAAGATCTGCTCTTCGAGCGCCTTCGTCGCGGTGGAGATCACGACCTTGCGACCGCTCAGGATCGCCGGGACGAGGTACGCGAGTGTCTTTCCCGTGCCCGTGCCCGCCTCGCAGAGCAGCACCCGATCCTCGTCGAGCGCGCGCTCCACCGCGTCGGCCATCGCGAGTTGCCCCTCGCGATCTTCGTAGCCCTCGAACGCCCGCGCGAGCGGCCCCTCCGGGCCGAGCCATTTTCGCGCGCGCCCTTCCCTCTTCGACGCTTCTTGCGGCTCGTCGAGCTCGTCGTCGTCGTAGCTCACTACGTCCGCGACGCCGCCTTCTCGAGCGAGAGCGCGAAGCCGACCTCGGCCATCGCCTCGTCGAGCCCCGCCACCCGCTTCTCGAAGGAGACCTCGAACCAGCTATCGAGCGTGCGCTCCTCGTCGCTCGGGTCCGGCAGGCGCGTGACGTGCGTCGCGACCTCGGCGTACCCGCGCTCTTTCGCGGCCACGCCGAGCTGCCTGGCGCGCTCGAACATCACGTCCTCGGCGTCGTGCGGGAAATCGCTGCGCTGCGCGCGGAGCACGAGGCTCACCGCGACCTCGCCCGCGTGCACGCGGACGCCCGAGTCCATGATGAGGTTCTCCCGCGCGCGCTCGGCGACGTGCACGACGTCACCGCGCGTGCGGTACACCTCGAACCCTGCAGCGATCAAAGCTTTTTTGACTTCGGCCGGCGTCGGCATCGTCCGATCGTTCCGGGCCCCCCGATGGATTTGGACCGGGCCCAAGGCTCTCAACTTCGTGAAGAAACGTCAAGGGTCGGTTCGGCGTCGCCCATCGTGATCCCCGCGTCGAGGAACGCGAGCCCCACGATCGCGCCGCCGAGCTCCTCCTGGATCCAGACGACGCGACCGCAGCGCGATCCCTCGTCGCCCAGGCCCACCTCGAAGCACTCGCCGAGGCCCACGGGCTCGTCGAGGATCGCGCGCAGGCCTCCCAGGCTGATGTTGAGCGCAAAGCCGTGCACCTCCCTCTCCCCTCGCCGCAGCACCACCCGCTCGGTGAACGGGCGGCGCGACGAGGTGCGGCGGCGGAGGCCGGCCGTGGAGGGAGGAGCACAAGTCGTAGGCGTCAAGGAACGGCGTTTCACGAGACTCGGGAGCGTAGCAGCCGGCCTCGCCTTGTCAGCCTACGTACGGTTTTTCCGCTCGATTTCGCCCTGGGCTCAATGCGTGGCGTTCGGGGCGTGTCCGCTCGAGCCGTCGTCGGGCTCCTGGTACACGGGCGCGGGCTCGAGGACGTTGAGCTGATCACGCTTCAGCTTGAGGCCCTTGTCCGAGAAGAACAGGTCGTTCTCCTCGAGGCGGGAGCGGACGCGGCCGATGAAGAGGATCGGGTCCCCTTCGCGGGTGTAGCCGAGCTGGACGATCGCGCCCTTCGGCCACGATCCACCGTCGAACGTGAGCTCGCGACGCAGGGTGTAGAAGCCCTCGGGCGTGAGCCGCTTCAACGTGCTGGCCCAGTTCAGGCCGCGGAACTCGATGCCCGGGCCGTGGAAATGCCAGCGGTTGTGGATGTTGTGGTCGGGCGTGATGACCTGCGGAAGGCCGCTGTCCGAGTGGTTGTGGAAGTAGACGATGGAGTTGGCAGGGACCTTCTGCTCGTTGCCCGGGAGCGGCTGCGACGTCAGGTAGAGCCCGCAATCCGGCAACATGTTTTTCGGGGTGGCCATGGGACCGGCAGCTTACTCATCACGCGCCGGGCGGTCGAGCCGTTCGACGTGGTTGAACGGGCCTCTCCCCCAGCGCCTCTCGCTTGAACTCGTGCTATGCCGGGGCCTCGGTTGATCCCTGCGAGGCGTCTGACCTCGCCACGCCGGATGCGGAGCTCGAGCACGTGAACAAGTTGACAAGCATCCTGGGCGGCTTCGCCGTCATCGCCATCGCCGTCGTCTTCATCATCGGTTTCAATCCGAACGCGGGACAGCAGGTGGTCGAGTCGGCGAGGTGCGCCGTGGAGATCCGCGGGAACTGCATCCCGTCGGGCCATTACTGGGCCTCGTACCGCATGCTCGCGCCGCGCGCCGACGCGGAGATCTTGCGTCAGTTGAACTTCCGCAGGATCGCGGCCGAGGGGCTGATCGAGCGGCACCTCCTGAACGAGGACGCGAAGCGGCTCGGGATCACCATCTCCGACGACGAGCTCAACGAGGCGCTCACCTCGGGCCGGATGCACGTCTCGATGCCCCTCGCGCCCATCACCATGCCCGACGGTCGCGTGCTCGATCCTCGCGGGCCCTCGTACAGGGGCCTCGGCATGGTCCGGATGCTGAACGTGAAGAACCGGCAGACGGGGAAGTTCGACCTCAAAGCGTACGAGCGTGAGGTCCGCCTCATCGCGAAGATGAGCCCGCAGGATTTCCGCGAGTACCAGAAGGAAGAGCTCATCGCGGCGCGTATGCGTGACCTCGTCCGCTCGCGCGTGGTCGTGGGCGAGAACGAGGCGTTTGATCGGTACAACCAGGACAAGTCGACGGCCTCGGTCTCCTACGTCCGCCTCGACAAACGTTTCTTCGCCGATCTCGTGGCCGACAAGTCGCAGAAGGCGATCGACGCGTGGGTCGCGCTGAACAAGGAGGAGGAGGAGCGCCAGTGGAGCTCGCGCAAGGCCTCGTACCTGCCCGAGTGCCGCGTGACGCGCCACATCCTCGCGAAGATCGATCAGGAGGCGAGCGACCCGACCGAGGCCAAGAAGAAGGCCAAGGAGAAGATCGAGCAGGCGAAGGCGCGGCTCGACAAGGGCGAGAGCTTCGCCGACGTGGCGCGCGCGATGAGCGAGGACGGCAGCGCGGAGCGCGGCGGCCTGCTCGGCTGCGTGACGAAGGGCAAGATGGTCAAGCCCTTCGAGGACGCGATGCTCAAGGCCGAGCCCGGCAAGGTGACGGATATCGTCGAGAGCGAGTTCGGGTATCACCTCGTGCTCGTCGACAAGATCGCGAAGGACCTCGAGGCCGAGACCATCGGCCGCGCCGAGGTCGACGAGGAGCTCTACCTCAAGTTCGAGACCGAGCGCCTCTCGGCCGAGGCCGCGAAGACGATCCTCGCCGCGGTGAAGGGCGGCAAGACGCTCGACGAGGCGGTCGAGGCGTACCTCGTGGAGCTCGAGGCGAAGCTCGGCGCGAAGGACGAGAAAAAAGACGGCAAGGCCAAGAAGGACGAGAAGAAGGACGGCGAGAAGAAGGACGAGGCCGCGGCCGATTCGCCCGCGCGCAAGCACCCGCATCGCCCCGTCGTCGAGTCGAGCCTGCCCTTCAACAGCTCGGGCAGCCCCATCCCGGGCGTGATGCCCGGCTCGAACGCCGCCTCGCTCGCCTTCAAGCTGGACAAGCCGGGCCAGCCCGCGGACGAGATTGTCCAGCTCTTCAACGGCTACGCCGTGATGGTCCTGAAGGAGAAGAAGCCCGCCTCGAAGGAGGACTGGGAGAAGAACCGCGACGACTACATGGCCCAGTTCCTCGTCCAGAAGCAGGAGGACGCCCTCGTCGCTTACATCCAGCGGCTCCGGAACACGCTCGGGACGGAGATCAAGTTCGGCGGCTCGGAGTTCACGACGGAAGCGAAGCCGAAGAACGAGGCCGGCGAGGACCTGGGACAGTAGCGGAACGGGCCCGGATGCATCATTCGTGAGGGCGGATGCTGATCCACCACGACCTCGTCCTCCCGAACGGGCTGCCGCTCGTCATCGTGCCGCAGCCGAGCGTACACCGCGCGGTCGCGGCGTTGTTCCTGCGTACGGGCTCGCGTTTCGAGACCGCACGGACGAACGGAATTTCGCACTTCCTTGAACACATGGTCTTCCGGGGGACGAAGGATCTCCCGTCGGCCCACGCGCAGGCCCTCGCGTTCGAGCGCCTCGGCGGGACGCTCTACGCCGCGACCTACGTGGATCACGGCGTGATGAGCATCTCGGTTCCGCCGCGGAACTTCGAGCAGGTGATCGCGCTGCTCGGCGAAGTGACGACGGTGCCGCGCTTCTCGGATCTCGAGATCGAGCGCGGCATCGTGCGCGAGGAGATCCTCGAGGACCTCGACGACGACGGGCGCATCATCGACGCCGACAACCTCGCGCGCGCGCTGATGTACCAGGAGCACCCGCTCGGCTACACGATCACGGGCGGCCTCGACACGCTCGCGCTCTTCGACGAGCCGATGCTGCGCGCCCACCACGCGCGCCATTACACGACGTCGAACGCCGTCCTCTGCCTGTCGGGCAACCTCGACCCGGAGCGCGTGATCAAGGCGGCCGAGCGTGCGTTTGCGCCGATGCCCAGGGGCAGCCGCATCAGCGCGGCGCCGCCGCCGAACGGACAGAAGAAGCCGCGCTTCGAGTTCATCGAGAACCAGTCGAGCCAGACGGAGCTCCGCGTCGCGTTCCGCGCGGTGAGCGAGAAGGACAAGCTCGAGCCGGCCGTGGAGATGCTCCTGCGCGTGCTCGACGACGGCATGTCGACGCGCCTCTACGAGCGCATCTGCGACAGGCTCGGCCTCTGTTACGACGTGTCGGGCATGTTCGAGGCGTACGAGGACGACGGGGTCGTCGACATCGCCGCGGGCGCGGCGCACGAGCGTGCGACCGTGGTGCTCAAGGAGATCTTCGCCCTCGTGCACGAGCTCGCCTCGCACGGGCCCACGCCCGAGGAGCTCGACAAGGCGAAGAACCGCCACCTCTGGTCCGTGGAGGCCATGCTCGACGACGCCGACGCCATCGCGAGCTTCTACGGCCTCGCCGCCTTCGCGGACATCGCCCGGACGCCGATGGCGCGGCACGAGGAGCTCGCCAGCGTGACGATCGCCGACGTGCGCGACGCCGCCCAGCGTATATTCCGTCCCGAGCGGATGACCACGGTCGCCGTGGGCCTGCTCAGCCGCGCGGAAGAGGGGCGGATGGAGCGAGCGGTCAAGAACTTTGGCGGATGAAGCACAGAACCGGATGGTTTTCCAAGGCAGAAACGCGCGCAGTTATTGAAGTAGTTACGAAAGCAGGAGCTCGGGACGGAACGTTCTTGCATGCATGCGCATGAACGCATATAGCAAGGACCGTGATGCACGACCCGATGGGCCCGGGGGGGCGTCTGCCCTCGGACGCCGCGAGCCGGTGGGAGCTCTACCGGCTCCTGGCCGATCCGGTGCGCCCGCGGCTGCTCGCGCTGGCAGCGGCCGAGGAGCTCGGCGTCGGGGAGCTCTCGGAGCTGCTCCGGGAAGGTCAGCCGAAGATCTCGCGGCACGCCGCGGCGCTCCGGGACGCGGGGCTCTTGCTCGCGCGCAAGCAAGGCACGTGGACGTTGCTCCGGCTCTCGCCTGGCGCCGCGACGGATCCCGTGGTGGCCGACGCGGTGCGGGCCGGGACGGCCGCCTGCGAGGCCGACGGGGCGATGGAGCGGATCGGCGAGGTGATCGCCGGTCGCGACGCCGCGACGCGTGAGTTTTTTGCGCGCGGCGGGAGGCCCTCGCGGTCCGGCCCGCCGCTCGAGCTCGGCGCGTATCTCGCGGCGTTCGCGCCGCTCCTCGCGCATCGCGCCCTCGCGGTGGACGTGGGCACGGGCGACGGCGCGCTGCTCGAGGTGCTCTCGCCGCTCTTCGATCGGGTGATCGCGGTGGATCGCGCCGAGGCGCAGCTCGCGCTCGCGGAGGAGCGCATCCGGCGGCGCGAGCTCGCGAACGTGGAGCTCGTGCAGGGCGAATACGACGCGCCCGCGCTGCGCGACGTGGTCGCTTCGAGGGCGGCTGATGCGGGCGGCGCGGACGTGGTGTTCGCCGCGCGCGTCTTGCATCACGCGCCGAAGCCGGCCCGCGCGATGGCCGCGCTCTCGGATCTCGCGCGCCCCCAGGGTGGCGCGGTGTGCGTGCTCGACTACGAGGCGCACGACGATCAGGCCCTCTGCGAGCAGGAGGCCGATCTCTGGCAAGGCTTCGATCCCGAGACCCTGCGGCGGCTCGCCGTGGACGCGGGTCTCTCGGACGTGACGATTCGCCGTCTCCCACGCGCATGGCAGGGAGATGGCCCGGACAGGCACCTCGTCTGGCAGCTTCTGGTCGGTCGGCGCAGCGAGGGAACCACACGGACCGCCGAGATGGACAAGAGGACACGATGAGCGAAAAACCCCGCTTCAAGGTCGCCGATCTCAGCCTCGCCGACTGGGGCCGCAAGGAGATCCGCATCGCCGAGAAGGAGATGCCCGGCCTCATGGCGCTGCGCGCCGAGTACGGCAAGTCGAAGCCCCTCGCGGGCGCTCGTATCGCGGGCTGCCTGCACATGACCATCCAGACCGCGGTCCTGATCGAGACCTTGCGCGAGCTCGGCGCCGAGGTGACCTGGACGAGCTGCAACATCTACTCGACGCAGGATCACGCGGCCGCGGCGATCGCGGCGACGGGCGTGCCGGTCTTCGCCTGGAAGGGCGAGACGCTCGAGGAGTACGACTGGTGCATCGAGCAGCAGCTCTACGCCTTCGAGGGCGGCAAAGGCCCGAACATGATCCTCGACGACGGCGGTGACCTGACCACGATGGTCCACGAGAAGTACCCGCAGCTCTTCGAGGGCCCGGATCCGGTGCGCGGCATCAGCGAGGAGACGACGACGGGCGTCAACCGGCTCTACGACATGCACCGCAAGGGCCTGCTGCGCGTGCCGTCGTTCAACGTGAACAACTCGGTCACGAAGTCGAAGTTCGACAACCTCTACGGCTGCCGCGAGTCGCTCGGCGACGGCATCAAGCGCGCGACGGACGTGATGTTCGCGGGCAAGGTCGCGGTCGTCTGCGGCTACGGCGACGTCGGCAAGGGCTGCGCGCAGTCGCTCCGCGGCCTCGGCGCGCGCGTCATCGTCACGGAGATCGACCCGATCTGCGCGCTGCAAGCCGCGATGGAGGGCTACGAGGTCCGCACGCTCGAGTCGGTCGCGCACGTGGGCGACATCTTCGTGACCGCGACGGGCTGCAAGGACGTCGTCCGCGCCGAGCACATGCAGCGGATGAAGGACGAGGCGATCCTCTGCAACATCGGCCACTTCGACTCCGAGATCCAGATCGCCTGGCTCGAGACGAACCCCGAGATCAAAGAGGAGAACATCAAGCCGCAGGTCGATCACTTCATCTTCCCCGACGGCAAGCGCCTCATCGTGCTCGCCCGCGGGAGGCTCGTGAACCTCGGCTGCGCCACGGGCCACCCGTCGTTCGTGATGTCGACCTCGTTCTCGAACCAGGTCCTCGCCCAGATCGCCCTCTGGACCGAGAAGTACCCGCTCGGCGTGCACCTGCTGCCGAAGAAGCTCGATGAGAAGGTCGCCGCGCTGCACCTCGCCAAGCTCGGCGTGGAGCTGTCGACGCTCACGAAGGATCAGGCCGACTACATCGGCGTGCCCGTCGAGGGCCCGTTCAAGCCGGAAAACTACCGGTACTGAGGAAGACCACCCGGGCGCTCCGTCCCGCGGCGCGCCCGGGTTTGTCCCCTCGATCGAGCGGCTCCGAGCTCGTTCGTCCCGCCTGCCTCCCGTGGTATGAACGCGGCGTGGAGTCACGCTACCGCGCCGCAGAAGCCGCCCAGTTCGTCGAGACGTACGGCCCGCGCTGGGGCGAGGATCTCGCCCTGCGCGTCTACACCTCGCGCCTGCTCGGACAGGAACCGGACCTCGTCCTGCACGGAGGCGGCAACACGTCCGTGAAGACGAAGGTGACCGAGCTCGTCGGCGACGTGACCGACGTGCTCTACGTGAAGGGGAGCGGCTGGGATCTCGGCGCGATCGAGCCCGACGGGTTCCCCGCTTGCCGGCTCGCGCAGCTCCGCCGTATCTGCGAGCTGCCGAGCTTGACCGACGAGCAGATGGTCTCGCTCCTGCGCTCGCACATGCTCGAGCCGAGCGCGCCGACGCCCTCGGTCGAGGCCCTGCTCCACGCCTACCTGCCCTTCAAGTACATCGACCACACCCACGCCGACGCGGTGCTCACCGTCGTCGATCAGCCGGGATCGAGCAAGCTCGTGCGCGAGGTCTTCGGCGATCGCGCGCTCTTCATCCCTTACGTGATGCCCGGCTTCGCGCTGGCGAAGAGGGTCGCCGATCTCTGGCGAGCGCTGAGCCGCGCGGGTCGCGAGCCGAACGTGATGATCCTCGACAAGCACGGGATCTTCACGTGGGGCGACACCGCGCTGGAGAGCTACGAGCGCATGATCGCGAACGTGACGCGCGCCGAGCGCTGGCTCGAAGAGGCCTCGGCCATCTCGCGGCGCACGCTCTCGAGCCCCTCCCCCGACGCCTGCGCGCGCCTCGCGCCGATGATCCGCGGCGCCCTCACCCGCGCCTCCGGCGAGCGCTGGATCTGCTCCTTCCGCATGAGCCCGCAGCTTCTCGCGTTCTGCGACCGCGACGACCTCGACGAGGTCTCGCAGAAGGGCCCGGCCACGCCCGATCACGTGCTGCGCACGAAGCCTCTGCCGCTGCTCCTGCCGCCGCTCTCCCCCGACGACAAACTCAAGACGAAGGCCACGATCGAGGCCGCGATCTCGGCCTACGCGGAGAGCTACAGGGCCTACTTCCGCCGCTGCTCGGCGATGCGACCGGGCGATCGCAAGGAGCTCGACCCCTGGCCGCGCGTCGTGCTCATCGAGGGCCTCGGCGCGCTCACCCTGGGCAAGAGCCGCAAGGACGCCGAGATCGCGGCGGACATCTACGAGCACACGTCGGCCATCATCGAGCAGACCACGGCGAACGCCGGCTACGAGCCCGCGAGCGAGCTCGACATCTTCGACGTGGAGTACTGGAGCCTCGAGCAAGCCAAGCTGAAGAAGAGCGCAGGCGGGGGCAAGCCGCTCGATCGGCACGTCGCCTTCGTGACGGGCGCGGCGTCGGGGATCGGCCTCGCCACGGCGCGCGTGTTGCTCGCGGCGGGCGCACACGTGACGATGACCGATTGCGACGAGGCGGCCCTGGAGCAGACGGCCAAGCCGCTCCTCGATGCCCACGGCGATCGGGTCTTCCTCCTGCCCTGCGACGTGACGTCGAAGGACGCGGCGCGCGCGGCGATCCGCAAGTCGACGCTGCGCTTCGGCGGGCTCGACGTCGTCGTTTCGAACGCGGGGGCGGCCTTCGAGGGCCCGATCTACGGGGAACAAGGCGACAGCTCGCTGCGCGCCTCGCTGGAGCTGAACCTGCTCGGCCACCAGAACGTCGCGCGGTTCGCCGCCGACGTGATGATCCAGCAAGGCGCGGGCGGCGTGCTCCTCTTCAACGCGTCGAAGAGCGCCTTCAACCAGGGCCCGGATTTCGGCCCGTACGCCGTCCCCAAGGCCGCCCTCGTCGCGCTCATGCGCCAGTACGCCGTGGATCTCGCGCCCTACGGGATCCGCGCGAACGCGGTGAACGCCGACCGCATCCGCACGGGCATCTTCGCCGGCGGCATGCTCGAGGCCCGCGCCCGCGCGCGAGGTGTCGGCGTGGATGAATATTTCCGGGCAAACCTGCTCCGGCGCGAGACGACCGCGGCCGACGTGGCGCAGGCCTTTTTGTACCTCGCCACGGCCGAGGCGACGACGGGCTGCGTCATCACGGTCGACGGAGGAAATGCCGCGGCGTTCCCGCGTTGAATCGCGCGGGCCTCACGACGTACCATCCGCGTCGTGCGTCCCTTCCAAACCCTCTCCGCCCTCGCGTTTTGTGCCCTGTCTCTATCGAGCACGGGGTGCATCAAGCAGATGGTCCTCGAAGGCCAGATCGCGGGCACCCGCGAAGCCTCCGCGGCGATCGACACGATGACCGACTACGAGGTCGCGAAGACGATCGCCTTCAACGGCATCGGCCAGTTCGAGGGCATGCATTACCTCGCCCCGGACAACGAGGACGCGCTCTACATGCTCGCGAAGGGCTGGACGAGCGGCACGTTCGCCTTCATCGAGGACGAGATGGAGCAGGCCGAGGACGAGGAGGGCCTCGAAGGTCCGCGTTATCTGTCGCTGAAAAACCGCGCGATCGCGGGCTACGATCGCGGCCTGCAGTACGCGCTGCAGCTCCTCTCGCTCTACCACCCGGGCTTCGAGGACGCGCGGAAGAACGACGAGACGATCCGCGCGTACACCGCAGAGTTCACGGATCCCGAGCGCGACGCCCCTGCCCTCTTCTGGGCCGGCTACGCGTGGATCAGCAAGGTGAACGTCCAGAAGGAGGACCCCGCCGCCGTCGCGGATCTGTGGATCGGCGTCGCGCTCATGGAGCGATCGGTCGCGCTCGATCCGAGGTTCATGAACGGCAGCGGTCACACGATCCTCGGCGCGTACCACGCGCGCACCGCGATGGCCGAGCTCGAGGACGCGAAGAAGCACTTCGATCAGGCGATCGCCATCCACGGCGGCAAGATGCTGCTGACGCAGGTGCAGTACGCCGCGAAATACCATTGCTTGAAGGGCGACAAGGACGCGTACGTGAAAGCGCTGACCGAGGTCGTCGAGGCCGGCGACGTCTTCCCGGAGCAACGGCTGACGAACGTGGTCGCGAAGCGCCGCGCCGCGCGTTACCTCGGGAAGGTGCGCATGCGCGAGTGCGGGTTCTGATCGAGGCCGAGGGGCTCGCCTCGCGGGCGAGCCCCGGATCCCCGCGGGATCAGCCCCCGTCCTTGCCCGCTTCGAGCATCTCCTTCAGCAAGTCATCCATCGGATCCGCCTCCTTCGGCGCCTCCGCGTCGGGCGCTCCGGCGTCCGCCGCGCCCTCGCCGAGCATCTCCTTCAGCAGATCATCCATCTCGTTCGAGCCCGCGCCCGCGTCCTCGCCGCTGTCCACCGCGGGTACGACGTCGCCGGTGGGCGCGGGGTTCTCGGGCTCCTTCGCCGCCAAGCCCATCCCGTCCGCGCCCCACTTCTCGACGTCTTCCTTCGTGCAGGGCTTGAGGTTGTTCGTGTCCTCTTGCACGCACTCGAGCAGCCACGCGTCGCGCGGCGGGAGGCCGTTCTGCGCGGCCTGCGCCCGCGCCTGCGCGACGTCACCCGCGATCGTGAAGCTCGACAAGGACGGCACCACGAGCACGATCCCGAGCCCCAGCGCGAGCAGCGCGACGAAGGGCAGGACGACGCGGTAGACGTCGACGATCGGGCGCGAGAACCGGAAGCTCGAGATGAAGAGGTTCAGGCCCACGGGCGGGGTCACGTAGGCGATCTCGAGGTTCAGGAGGAACATCACCGCGAGGTGGAAGGGGTTCACCTGGAACGTCGCGGCGAGCGGGATCAAAAGCGGCAGCGCGACGAGCAACGCGCTGAACGCGTCCATCAGCATGCCGAGGATGAAGAGGAAGACGTTCAGGACGAGGATGAACTGCCACGCCGCGTTCATGCCGCGCGTGGTGAACCACTCGAGGATCGCCTGCGGGATGCGCTCCTGGATGATGTAGTTCGTCATGGCCGTGGCCATGGCGAGGATGAGGATGATCGCGCCCGAGAGCGTCATCGCGTCGCGCGCGACCTTGACGACCTTGCGCCCCGTGAGGTCCTTGTAGACGAAGACCTCCACGATCAGCGTGTAGACGGCCGCCGCCGCCGCGCTCTCGTCGAGCTCCATGAGCCCCGTCGTGAGGCCGAGGCCCACGAGCAGCGGCGTCGCGAGCTCCCATTTCACGTGCCAGAGGGCCTTGCCGACCTCGTCGACGTCGAAGCGCGCGCGCGGGATGCCCGAGCGCAGCCCCTCCCAGAAGGCGTAGCCGCAGAGCAGCACCATGAGGAGCAAACCCGGCGGGAACGTGGCCTTGTAGGCGCGCGTGACGTCGACACCCGCGATGAAGGCGTAGACCATCACGAGCGGGCTCGGGAAGAAGAGCAGGCCCATCGCGCCCGCCGTCGTGACGAGCCCGAGCGTGAACCGCTCCGAATAACCCTGACGCCGGAGCGCCGGATACAGGAGGCCGCCGATGGCCACGATCGTGACGCCGCTGCCGCCCGTGAGCGTCGTGAAGAACGCGCTCGCCACGATGCACACGATCGCGAGGCCACCCGGCATCCACCCGAGCACCGCCGACGCCGCGCGCACGATACGGTCGGGCGTCTTCGACTCGGCCATCAGGTAACCGACGAACGTGAAGAGCGGGATCGTGACGAGGATCGGCGAATTCGAGAACTTGTCCTCGAGGACGTTCGCCGCGATGAAGCGCACGAAGCGCTGATCGGCGATGTCCGAGCCGAGCCACGACAGGATGGAGATGCCGCCCATCACGGCGAAGAGCGGCATCCCCACGAGCGTGAGGAGGATGATGACGATCACCCAGGGCTTCATCGCGCTCCCTCCCCGGCCGCCGCAGGCGCGGTGGGTTCGTCGTCCTCGTCGGGCTCTTCGGCGTCGGGCTCGACCGAGGCGTGGCCCGACGCGACGAGCAACGCGCGCAGGAGCACGCGCAGGCCGATCATCCAGAGGCCCACGAGCCACATGAGGTTCATGTCGTGGATGAGCAAGCCACGCGCGCTCTCCCCGGGCAGGTTCACGACCGCGATGCGCGGCTGCTCCTCGGCCTCCGGCGGCGCCTTCATCATCACGAGCTCCTCCGCGGTGAAGCGCTCGCCAAACCCTGCCTCGTCGAGCCACGTGTTCCAGGCGCGACCGTTCATCCGTGAAGGAGTGTCCCAGCGGACCCCTTTGAAGACGACCTCCGGCATGGCCCGCAGATCGAGCGCGACCTGCTTGCGAAGGACGAAGAAGTGCAGCGACGAGGCGCGCCGGACGCCCGCGATCTTCTCGGCGAGCGGCGCCTCCTTGGGCTGGCCGAAGCCCTCGATCGAGACGTAATCGAAGAACCCGAAGCCCGCGGTGAAGCAGACGGCGGCGGTCGCGAGGGCGCCCGCGACGTGCACGAAGGGGCGGAGCTTCGGCTGCATGAAGCGCAGCACGACGTCGATGTTGATGTGCTTCGATCGCGCCGCGGCGAGCGACGCGCCGATGAGCGCGACGAGCAAGGTGAGGCGCGTGGCGACGCCACGCAGGCCGCCGAAGAGCGTGAGCGACGAGCCCTCCTGGAGCCAGTTGAGGATCGCGTCGAAGCGATCGACGCCGACCTCGCGCCACGCCGGCGCGATCGCGACGCCGATGGCCATCGCGACGACCGTCACGATCGCGCGCCTCTTCTCGTCGTCGATCCTGGCGCGGCTGGTGCCGAACCGCGCGAGCGCGCCGAGCAGCGCCGCGCCGAGCAGCGCCCGAAAGACCGTCCCCGCCGCGTTGTCCGCTTGCACGGGCGAGGCGAGGCCACGCAGCGAGATCCACGCGACGAGCGCGAACACGAGCGCGAGCAGGACCAGGAAGAGAAGCCGCGATTCGAACCACGTGAGCGCACGCTCGAGCCGCACGAACGGCGTCGCCCACGCGGCGCCCGCGCGGGGCGGCTCGGCGCTCGTCTTGGCTCCTTCTTCACGCGACGTCGTGGCCTGCGGTTCGTCGTCCTTCGTGCTCGCCGAAGGTTCGGCCTCGCTCGGCTCCTCGGCCTCGACCGGGTCCTTCTCTTCGTCGCGTTCGCCTGCCATGCGGCGACATTAACGGTTTCATGGAGGCCCGGTAAACGGCGGCGAACGCTTCGACGCGTCGCGTAAGGTGCTTTTTCCCCGACGATCCAGGGCTCTGCCGCGCCGTGACGCGTGGACAAACGGGAGCACGCGGGCTAACGAGACCAACCATGGAACAACGCGCTGACGTCGTGATCGTGGGGGCGGGGCACAACGGCCTCACGGCGGCCATCCTGCTCGCACGCAGGAAGCTTCGGGTTCTGGTCCTGGAAGAAAAACCCACCCTCGGCGGCGCCACGAAAACGGAGTTCCCTTTCGCCCGCGCCCCGAAGCTCGGCATTTCCACGGGCGCGTACCTCCTCGGCCTCGTCCCGCCGGAGCTCATCACCAAGCTCGGCGTGGATCTGCCGATGAAACGGCGTGACCCGCACTACTTCCTTCCCACGACCGACCGTCAATACCTGCTTTTCGGATCGGACACGGACTCGATGCGTCGGCAGATGTTGGAGTTCTTCTCCAACGCGGACCTGGAGGCGAACTTCGCGCTGAACCAGGAGCTCGCCGCGCTCCGCGACGACATCGCTCCCACGTGGCTCGAGGAGCCGCTCTCGATCGAGGAGACGGCAGAGAAATACGTGCGTCCCGCGCTGCGCAAGGCGTTCGTCGATCTGTGCCGCGGCTCGGTGGGCGACTACCTCGATCGCTTCGGGTTCCGGAGTGACCTCATCAAGGCGATGTACGCCGTCACCGACGGCTTCTCGGGCGTGTCCGGCGGCTACGACTCGCCCGGCACCGGCATGAACTTCCTCGTCCACAACATGTGCCGCCTGCCCGGCGCCGACGGCACGTGGATGGTCGTCGAAGGCGGCATGGGCACGGTGTCGCAGAGGCTCGCGGACAAGGCGCGCGCCGAGGGCGCGACGATCCACGAAGGCGCGAAGGTCGCGTCGATCGAGGTGACGGACGGCGCGGTGAGCGGGGTCGTGCTGGAGGACGGATCGCGGATCGCCACGAAGGTCGTGGTGTCGAACGCGGATCCCTACCGGACGCGCGGGCTCGTCGGCAAGGAGCGCCTCCCCGCGGCGCTCTGGCGACGCCTCGACGAGGTGCAGCGGCCGGGCACGACGATGAAGGTGAACCTGGCGCTCCGCGCGCTGCCGACGTTCATGTGTTTGCCCGAGGATCGCGGGCAGTACGGCGCGACGATCCACCTCTTGCCCGAGGAGAGCGTGGTGCTCGCGTGCTTGCAAAAAGCCCACGCCGACGCGATGGCCGGCCGCCTCCCGGAGTTCCCCACGATCGAGATGTACATCCACACGGCCGTCGACGGCTCGCTGCGCGACGACGCGGGCCGCCACAACGCCGCGCTCTTCGTGCAATGGGTGCCCTACGAGCTCGCGAACGGCCGCTCCTGGGACGACGTGCTCCCGGGCTACGTGAAGCACCTGCTCTCGCTCTGCGACCGCTTCGCGCCCGGCACGTCCGATCTCGTCGAGGACACGTTCGCGCTCTCGCCGCAGGGAATCGAGCGACATTTCGGCATCACGTACGGACACATCCACCACGTGGACAACAGCTACGGCTTCGCCGAACGCTTGCCGTACCGCTTCGGCGTCGCCGGCCTGTACCTCGCGAGCGCAGGCGCTCACCCGGCCGGCGCGGTGATCGGCGCCGCGGGCCACAACGCGGCCGAGGCCGTGATCAAGGACCTCGGTTAAGCTCGCCCGCGGATGTTCTCGCCCGTCGGCATCTCCCTCGCCGCAGGGATCTCGGCGCTCGCGGGTCTCGTGGAGATCACGCGGGCATGGAGGCTCGTCCGCGTGGGGAAGCTCGCGACGGCGCGCGTCGTCGCGAACACGACCGCCGAGCAAGAAGACGACGATCCGCCGCCGCGGCTACGCTTCCGCACGGAGGACGGGCTCGACGTCGAGGTCGTCGAGCGGACCCGCAAGGCCGGCGACGAGACGCGCATCGGCGCAGAGGTGCTCGTGCTCTACGATCCGAGGGATCCCGAACGCGCGCGACGAAAGGCATCGGCGCAGCTCTGGGGCCCAGGGCTCGTGTGGATCGCCTTCGCCGCGCTGCTCGGCGTCGCCGCGGTGGTCCAGGCGCTCGTGACCTAGCCGTCCCGATCAAAAAACGAGCACGGAGAAGGCAACCCGCGCGGGCAAGAACGAAGTAGTATCGGCGGAGACCGTGACCTCGGCCCAGAACCCCATCGGCCCGCCGGATCCTTCGGCCGCTCCCCAGGGCTACAACCCCACGCTGCTGGACGGGACGCCGTACCGCTTCATCGCGCCGCTCGGCCGCGGAGGCATGGGCGACGTGGTGGAGGCGGAGCACGTCGCGCTCGGCAAACGCGTGGTCGTGAAGCTCCTGCAAGAGCGACACGCGAGCCGCGCCGATTACGTGGACCGGATGCGGATCGAGGCGCAGGCGCTCGCGAAGATCACGCACCCGAACCTCGTGCAAGTGACGGACTTCGGGCAGACCGCCGAAGGTCGCACGTTCCTCGTGATGGAGCGCCTGTACGGGCGGGATCTGCGCGACGAGCTCGCGCAGCGGAGGTTCTTCCCCGTCGCCGAGGCGATCGACGTCGTACGTCAGACGCTCGCAGGCCTCGCCGCCGCGCACGACGCGGGCGTCGTGCATCGCGACATCAAGCTCGACAACCTGTTCCTGTGCGACGCGCCCGAGGGAGCGCGACGCCTCGTGAAGGTGCTCGATTTCGGCGTCGCCAAGGTCGTCAGCGTGACGGGGGAGAGCACGCCCCTGCCGCTCGCGTTCCCCACGGCCGAAGGCATCGCGATGGGCACGCCGCGCTTCTTCTCGCCCGAACAAGCGCGCGGAAAGCCCGTCGACGGCCGCGCGGATCTCTACGCCGTGGGCATGGTGCTCTACACGCTGCTCGCGGGGCGCGGGCCCTTCGATCACATCACGACGCTGCTCGATCTGGCACGCGCGCACGCCTTCCAGGTGCCGGAGCCGCCGTCGCGTCACGCGACACAAGCGCTGCCTGCGGGGCTCGATGCGATCGTGATGAAGGCCCTCGCGAAGGAGCCCGCCGAGCGTTACGCCACCGCGCGCACGTTCGCCGCGGAGCTCGAGCGCGTGGCCGACGGGCTGTCGGCGAGCAACATCCGCCCGCGCTGGGACACGACGGACGTCATGCCCACGGCGCCGATCGCGCAGAACCGAGCGCCCGAGGTCGTCGACGACGAGCCCGCGACGATGCGCGTGGACGTGCTCCCGAGAGGCGCGCTGCCCAAGGCGATGCCGGACGACGACGACGACGCGCCCGACACGCCGACGCGTCGCCTCGAGCGGCCGATGCCGTTCATGCGCACGCAACGGAAGAGCGCGATCCCGCCGCTGCCGCTGCCCGCGCCGAGGGCGCTGCCCTTGCCCGCGCCCACGCCCCCGCCCATGCCGGAGGCGAAGCCGCCCGCGACCATCAGCGAGCCGCCGAAGACGCTGGAGAACATCCCGCAGCCGTTCTCCGAGCCGCCGACGTTGCCGCGGCTCGACGCCATCAGCACCTCGCAGCCCGCAGCGAAGCCGGACGAGGCGTCGTCGCTGCCGCCGGATCCGATCCTCGACGCGACGCTGACCTCCGCCATTCGCGCGCCCAAGCCGCCGAGCGACGCGGGCTCGCTGCCGCCGGATCCGATCCTCGACGCGACCTTCCCCTCGGGCCCGCGCGAGGAGCCTGCCGCCGCGCGTATCCCCTCGGAGCACCCGTCCGCGCCGACACGCAGCGGCTCCGAGCGGCCCGCCGCCACGGGCTCGGAGCGACCCACCTCATCCGGCGGTACCGGCCGCGCCGATCGTATCTCCGCCCTGCCCGGTCGAAACCCCGACCGCCCCTCCATCGTGCCCGGCGGGCGCGATCGCATCTCGGTCCTGCCCGGCCGCACGGATCGCACCTCGGCCCTGCCCACGCGCCCCGAGCGCATCTCCGCCCTGCCCACGCGCCCCGAGCGTACGTCGAACATCCCGCCCCGCCCGGCCGAGCCCGCCGCAGCGCCCGAGCGACGAAGCGGCATCCCCGCCGCTGCGCCGCTCCACCCGCCCGCGCCGATACCCGAGGAGCAAATCGCGGCCCCGCCACCCGGCGGCGTCCGTCCGCTCCGCGCGCCCGTACCCTGGCGCAGGCGCCCCGCGGCCGGATCGACGAGCGGCGCGGCGCGCAGCGCGACGGCAACGCAGCAGAACAAGCCCGCCGAGGTCGAGAAGGGCAAGCAGCAGACGACGATGCTCATGATCGTCGCGCTGCTCGCCGTCGTCGCGGCAGGCTTCCTCGTCGCTCTTCGTGTCCTGCGCTGATCAGAACCGACCGACGAGCCCGAGCCCGGTCGGCCCGACGTTGAGCCGCAGCGAGGTCTGCTCGGGGCTCTTCCTGGCCTCGCCCCCCGAGAGGAAGATCCCCGCCACGCCGACGCCGACACCCACGACGGCGAGCGCGAAGGCGACGTTGGAGACGTTGGCCAGCGTCTTCGCAGAGTCGTTCACGGGCGTAGCTTCGTCGAGCGCCGCTTGCGTCGGACACGTGCCCGCGGGGCAGAGATCTTCCACGGTGCCCGCGCGCGAGAGCGAGAGCACGCCGGTCACCGTCCCCGCGATGAGCCCGGCGCCGCCGACGCCGAAGCCGACGTAGACGAGCGGCGAGACGCGCCGGCCGGGTTTGTCGCTGCCGCCGCCCGACGCAGCCGCGTCGCCGAGCGCGAGCGCGACCCGGAGCCGCTGCGCCTCCGCGACCTCGACCTCCTTCGACACGGGCGGCAGGCCCGTCGCCGCCGCCGAGACCTCGTGCTTGCCCGGATTGACCGGTTGTGCGTCACGCGCGGCCTCGCTCGGCAAGAGCACGCCGTTGATCTTCACCTCGACGGGCGCGCTCTCGGGCACGCCTTGCACGACGACGGTGATCGTGGGTACGCGCGTCTCGAGCTCCGCGGCGAGCTTCTTCGCGGCCTCGCGCGCCTCGGTGAACGGCTTCGGTTCGCCCGGCTTCTCGGGCGAACGCGCGACCTCGAGCGCGGCCTTGTGCGCCTCGACGAGGTGCCCGAGCTTCTCCTCGGTGCGCGCGACCTCGATGCCGGTCGAAGGCACGCCCATGATCGCGTGCGCCGCCCGATAGGCGCGCAGCGCGCCCTCGAGGTCCTTCTTCTCGACCTTGGCGTCGCCCTCATCCATGAGCGCGCGCGCCATGTCGCGTTCGGTCTTCGTCTGCGCGTGCGCGACGGCTTCTGCCGCCACGATCGTCGTGACGCCGAACAGGCACGCGACGAGCGCTCTGCGCGCCCTGTCAGAAGCCACGATCACGTCTCGTTTTCCCCGTCGAGGTGGAGGTCTGTGTCGAGATCGGCCTGGCGGGCGCCGCGGCTCCCGAGGCCTTCGCGGACGCAGACGGCGGCGGCGCGGCGACCTCGGTCGGCGTCGGCAGCGGGAGCGCGACCGGCTCGGGCGTGGGCGCAGGCGTCGGCGTGGGCGCAGGCGTCGGCGCGGGCGCCGCGACCTCCTTCGCCGTCGTCGTCACGTCGGCGGGCAGCGCTGCCGCAGCGTTGCCGCTCTCCGCGCCATCACCCTTCGTGAGCACGACGATCACGATCAGCACGAGCACGACGAGCCCGAGCCCAGCCGACACGACCGTGACCATCGCGCGCCGCCGCGACGAGCTCTTCCACTCGGCGTGCGTGACCGAGGAGCCGTGGAACGTCTGCAGCGGTGGAGGCGCGTTCGCCGCGCCGCTCATGGCCCACGGAGGCTGCTCTGCCGTGAGCGGCGACGGCGGCGGCGTGGCGACCGACGGACCCGTGCCCATCATCGTCGGCGGCGTCGCGCCCGAGACCCACGTGGCGGCTCCCGAGGCTGCAGCGCCGCTCCCCGGCAGCGGCGTCATGCTGCCCGGCGCCTGCGACGGCGCAGAGCGGTGCATGCTCGCCGCGGTCGTGTCGAGCCGGAACGGCGACGCCGGCGGCACATACCCGCCCGCAGCCAGCGCCGACAGGAACGCGTCCGCGAGCTCCTTCGCGGACTGGAACCGCTGCGCCGGATCCCGCGCGAGGGCCTTCAGAAACCAGGCGTCGAGCGTGGGCAGGAGGCCGGGCCGCCGCTGGCTCGGCGGCACGAAGCTCCCGCGCTCGATCGCGATACAAACCGCGCCGAGCGTCTCGCCTTGAAACGGCACCTGCCCCGTCAACGCTCGATACAACACGACGCCCACCGACCACAGATCCGCCCGATGATCCACGCGTCGCGCGCTCAAGATCTGCTCGGGGCTCATGTAGTGCGGCGTGCCCACCATCGCGCCCGTGCCCGTCATGCCGTCGAGCCCTTCGCTCTCGGCTGTCGCGTGCTTGGCGATGCCGAAGTCGAGGATCTTCACGAAGAGCTCGCCGTCCTGATCACACAGGAAGACGTTGTCGGGCTTCATGTCCCGGTGAACGATGCCGAGCGCGTGCGCCTTCGAGAGGGCGCGCGCGACGTGCACGACGATCGTCGCCGCTTCATCGAGGCCGATCGTGCCGACCCGCGAGAGCCGCATCCGAAGGTCCTCGCCCTCGAGCAGCTCCATCACGATGTACGGCGTACCCTCGGCGATGCCGTGATCGAAGACCTGAACGGCGTTCGGGCTCTTGATCTGCGCGCTCGCCATGGCCTCGCGCGTGAAGCGAGCCACGTACTCCTGGTCCTGCGCGAGGCGCTCGGACATGAACTTCACGGCGACCTGCGTACGGAGCGTCAGGTGCTCTGCGAGCCACACGCTGCCCATACCGCCGCGCTTGAGCGGACGAAGCAGACGCACGTTGGTACCGACGAGCGCGCCGGCCGAAAGGCTCACGGCGCGGAGAATACCACGGCATCCGCTACGGTGAGCCGCATTCGACGCGGGCCAGGCGCCTCGTCAGCCCTTGTCCCGGCTCGCGTCGTCGTCCCGGATCTCGCGCAGGATCTCCTCGACCCGATACGCGCTGTCCTGGCCCGTGTCGTAGATGAACTTGAGGTCCGGCGCCCTCCGAAGCTGAACCGCCTTGCCGACGTCGCGCCGGAGCCGCCCGCCGGCCGCCTCGAGCCCCTTCAGCATCGACCGGCGCTCCTGCTCGCCCAGCGTCGTGCCGAGCTCGTTCCGCACGAAGATCCGCGCCGTCTGCAGATCGTCGGTCATCTCCACGCGCGAGATGAGCACGCCGTGCAGGCGTGGATCCGCCATGTCCCGCAAGAGCGCCGCGAGCTCTTCCCGGACCCGCGCCGCGACCCGAGCCGACCGCAATCCCTGTCCACTCACGCGGAATCCCCTTCGTCGTCGTCGTCGTGGCCGAGATGCCCGAGCGTCTGCTCGATCCCGCCCACGACCCCTCGACCGCCTTCACCAAAGCTCACGATCTCGCTCGCCCGATCGGCGAGCAGAGCATCCGGCAGCGTGGAGGCCATGCTCACCACGCTCGAGATCATCTGATCACAAACCGTGTGCGAGTTCGACACGACCGCGACCCCGAGCGTGGCGTGCCGCGGATCGTCGAGCACCCCGACCTCCGCGACCGCCACCTTCAGCCTGCTCTGCACGCGCTCCTTGAACGAGCGCACGACGCTCCGTCTGTCCTTGAGCGATCGCGCCCCGGGCACGTCCAGCCTCAGCCTCAACACACCAACAAACATTTTTGTACCAGGGGGCGATGCCCCCTACGCGCCGGCGCGGGCCGGCGCTACCCAGCGATGCCCCCTACGCGCCGGCGCGGGCCGGCGCTACCCAGCGATGCCCCCTACGCGCCGGCGCGGGCCGGCGCTACCCAGGGCGCGGTCCCTCGCGAAGCTCAGGTGAGCTTCGTCTTGATCTCTTCGATCTCGAAGGACTCGATGATGTCGCTCTCCTTGATGTCCGGGGAGTTCTCGAGCGAGATACCGCACTCGAACCCCTCGGCCACCTCTTTCGCGTCGTCCTTGAAGCGGCGCAGGCCCGAGAGCTTGCCCGTCCAGACGACGACGTTGTCGCGAATGAGCCGCGCCTCCGCCGTCCGCTTCACGAGCCCGCTCGTCACCATACAGCCGGCGATCGTGCCCATCTTTGTGATGCGGAAGACCTGACGAACCTCCGCACGGCCGAGCTGCTTCTCGACCTTCGTGGCAGGCAAGAGGCCCTCCATCGCGGAGCGGATGTCGTCGACCGCGTTGTAGATGATGTTGTAGAGCCGGATCTCGACGCCCTCGGTCTCGGCATGGCTGGCGGCCTTGCCCGCGGGGCGGACGTTGAACCCGACGATGATCGCCTTCGAAGCGACCCCCAGATTCACGTCGCCCTCGGTGATGCCACCGACGCCCGCGTGCACGATCGTGACCTTGACCTTCTGCGTCGAGAGCTTCGAGAGCGCATGGCAGATGGCCTCGACCGAGCCCTGCACGTCGCCCTTCACGATGAGCTTCAGCTCGAGCTGATCACTCTCCGCGAGGCGCGAGGTGAGCGTCTCCAGCGAGACACGCGAGTCCTGCGGGATGAGCGACTTCGACGCCTTCTTGCGACGCGTCTCCGCGATCTCCTCCGCCGTCTTCGCGTCCTTCACCGCGTGCACCGGATCACCCGCGCTCGGCACCTCGTTCAAGCCGAGCACCTCGACCGGCGTCGCAGGGCCCGCCGTCGACACCGTGCGGCCGAGCTCGTCGGTCATCGCCCGGACCTTCCCCCACACGCTGCCGGCGATGATGATGTCGCCCGTGCGCAGGGTGCCGTCCTGGATCATGACGCGCGCGACCGGGCCGCGGCCGCGATCGAGCAGCGCCTCGATGACCGTCGCGCTCGCACGACGCTTCGGGTAGGCCTTGAGCTCCAGGAGCTCGGCCTGCAGGATGACCGACTCGAGGAGCTGGTCGATGTTCTGTCCGGTCTTCGCCGAGACGTGCACGAACATCGTCTGGCCGCCCCACTCCTCCGGCTGAAGCCCGAGGTTCGCGAGGTCGCGCTTGATCTTGTCGGGATCCGAGCCCGGCTTGTCGATCTTGTTCACCGCGACGATGATCGGCACCTTCGCGGCCTGCGCGTGCGAAATCGCCTCGCGCGTCTGCGGCATGACGCCGTCGTCCGCCGCGACCACGAGCACGACGATGTCCGTCAGCGAGGCGCCGCGGGCGCGCATCGCCGTGAACGCCTCGTGGCCGGGCGTGTCGAGGAAGGCGATCGTCCCGCGCGGCGTCTCGACGCGATACGCGCCGATGTGCTGCGTGATGCCGCCCGCCTCGCCCTCCGCCACGCTCGCCTTGCGGATCCGGTCGAGCAGCGACGTCTTGCCGTGATCGACGTGACCCATGACCGTGACGATCGGCGGACGAAGCTCGAAGTCCATGTCCGCCTCGGACTCGACGCGCGTCGCGTCCTCGAGCGTCTGGGTCTCGCTGACCGCGACGTCCTCGACGTTCCAGCCGAACTCGCTCGCGACGATCTTCGCGGTGTCGGCGTCGAGCGTCGAGTTGATGTTCACGCCCGTCATCCCCATGTGGAGGAGCTTCAGGAGGACATCCGTCGACTTCACGCTCATCTTGCCGGCGAGCGCCTGCAAGCTGACCTGCTCCTCGATTTTGACGACCTTCTTGTGGGAGGCCATCTCCTGCGTGGAGACCATCGCCGGCCCGCGCCGCTGCTGCATCGGAGGCCCGCCCGGACGACCACGGAACCCGCCCATGCCAGGACGCTGCGGGCCGCTGCGCGGTCCACCCGGCTGACCAGGACGGCCCGTCTGCGGACCAAAGCCCGTGCCCGGACGACCCGGTTGCGGCGCCTGGGCGCGCGGATCGTACGTCGTGCGGCGCGGCGTGGTGCGCTGCGCGGCCGGCATCGGAACGCCGGGGCGGCCCTGCCACACGTCGATGCCCGTCTTCGGCGGGGACGACGGACGCGGCGGGACCGACGACGGCGTGTCCGAAGGCCTGCGCGGCGGCGGCACGGACGACGCAGGCGCCGTGCGAGCCGGAGGCGGCGCGCTCGGCGGCGGCGTACGACCCGGACCCTGCTGCGACGCAGGCGGACGCGTCGTGGCCGGAGGCGGCGCCGTGGGCTTGGAGGGCCCTTGCTGCGCCCCACCGGCCCGCTGCTGCTGCTGCGGGGCCGCCGCCGGCTTCTGCGCGTCGGACGGCGCAGGCTTCGCCGGCTCCTCGGCCTTCTTCGACGGCTCCGCCGCGGCCTTCGGCGCAGGCTCGGCCGCCTTCGCGGCAGGCGCCGTCGCCGGAGCGGCCGGCTGCGCGGGCTGCGCGGCCTTCGGGGCCTCGGCGGGCGCCGCGACCTGCGCCGCGGGCTCCTCGGCCTTCTTGGGCGGCTCCGCCGCGGCCTTCGCGGCGGGCGCAGCCTCGACCGGAGCCGGAGCGGCCTTCGGCGCCTCGGCGACCGCAGGCGCGGGCGCAGCCTTCGGCGCCTCGGCCGGCGGCGCTGCTGCCGCCTCCACGGGCTTCGGCGCGGGCGCCTCCGGGGCCTTCTCGGGAGCGGGCTTCACGGGCTCCGCAGCCGCGACGGCAGGAGCCGGGGGCGGCGCAGGCGGAGCAACCTCACGCGCCTCCTTCGGTTCACGCTCCATCGGCTGGGCGGGCGCCGTCTGCGTCGCTGCGGGCTTCTCGGGAGCGGGAGGAGGCTTCGCGGCCTCGACGACCGGCGCCTGTGCAGGCGTCGTCCTCGGCGCGGCGGGCGTCGTCGTCGGGCTCGTCGGGGCTGGAGCGGCGGATGGAGCGGAGGCCCGCGCAGGCGGGATGGCGGCTGGAGCGGCGGCACGGGCGGGTGTCGTCGTCGGCTCGGGGCCGGAGGTTTCGCCTTCGGAGCCCCGCGCGCGACGCTTCACGACCGTCGGACGGATCCGTTCCTCGACCACCTCGGGCGCCTTTTGCCGCTCCAGATGGCGCTTCACGCGCTCCACCACATCGGCCTCGACCGCGCTCATGTGGTTGCGCACGTCGCCGATGCCCATGGACTGGAAGAGCGCGACCAGCGTCTTCTGATCCATGTTGAGCTGTTTAGCGACTTCGTACACCCGAACTTTGCTCATGCCACCTCGCTCCAATACGACAAACCCGACTCACCCGTCCGCACGACGATCCCGATCGGACCGCGCCCCATCATCATCGATCCCGCCGCCCGCATCCTCCGGCTTGGACCTGGATGTGGACTCCTGCCCGGTACCACCGGGGCGCCTCGCATCATGGCGCTTGCGGCCCGCCGCCGCACCTGAAAGCGGAGGCGCGGCGAGCGCCGAGGCCGCCTGTACGGCCTCCCTGAGCGCCGCCGCGATCCGATCATCCTTGATCGCCACGACGGCGAGCCCTTCCGCGCGCTTCGACGAAGCCGCGGCCGAGCACAACGTAGCCAACACCTTCTTCGTCCCCCAGGCGACGGCGCGCCCATCGGAGACCGCGCGACGCACGGCCGAGAGCTCCGAGCCCGCAGCCGCGTCCGTCGCGACCACGATCATCTCCGCCTCGCCCCGTACGTCCGCGCCCGTCACCGCGTCCGCCCCGACCGCGATCTTCCGCGACCGAGCCGCTGCGACGATGAGCCCCTGCACCCGCCGATCGAGCGCGCGCACGATCACACGCGAGAGCGAGCCCGCGTCGAGCGGGACGAGCTTGCCGGAAGCTGCCGTCCCCGACGGCGCCTCCTCGCCCGCCTCCTCGGGACCCTCGTCCCAGAGCAGGCTCACTTTGCCCTTGGCCGCGCGCGAAAGACCCTTCTGCGCCGCCTTCTCGACGCACGACGGCCGCGGGTGCACATGCGCGCCTCGGCCGAAGCCGCCGCCCGCCGCGTCCACCGCGACCTCGCCGCTCGGGCCGAGCACGAGACGGACGAGCACCGACGGTGCCGCCCCGGAGCGCGGGACTTCCACCCGCTCCCCGCAGCCGACACACGTGCGCACCCGCGACGAACCATCCCGGTCCGCCTGCGGCGTCGCTCGCTGCTCGTCTGTCCGTGCTTCCATCATCCCGTCTGCTTCCCTGGTCGCGGCTCGTTCACCCATGTCGATGCGCCGAGCCGCGCCCTCTTACGCCTGCTTTGCCGAAGCCGCCACTGCGGCGCGCCTCGCGTCTGCGCGGCCCGCCTCGAGCACCTTCTGCTCGCTCTCCACGAAGTCCCGCGCCCCCTGCCGGATGGCGCGCGCCTTCTTGATGCCGAGGCCCGTCCGGATCGCCAGCCGGTCCTCGTCCTCGCGCAGGATGTCCTCGACAGTCTTGTAGCCCGCCTCTTCGAGAAGGCCCACCGTCCGGTCGCCGACGCCACGGATGAACATGAGGCGCTCACGATCCGTGAGGGGCTCGGTCCGCATGCTCGCGGCCCGGATGCGCTCCTGACGCAGCCGCTCCATGGTCGTGTCGGCCTGCGTCTTGATCCGCTCGGCCACCTCGGCGCCGCCGAGCCCCGGGATCGCCGCGAGCTCCTCGACCGAGGCCTCGCTGACCTCCTCGAGCGCCCGGAAGCCGAGCCGGTACATCGACTTCGCGATCGACTCGGACACGCCGTCGATCTGCTGGAGCGCGTGGATCGCCTCCTCCTCCATCTGCTTGAACTTGGACTCGCTGATGATGTCGAGCTTCCAGTTCGTGAGCTGAGCGGCGAGCCGGACGTTCTGGCCCTTCCTGCCGATCGCGAGCGAGAGCTTCTCGTCCGGGACGACGAGCTCCATGCGCCCGTCCGCCTCGTCGACGATGACCTTGTGCACCTCGGCCGGCTGGATGGCCGCGATGACGTACCGCGCCGGATCCCGATCGAAGGGCACGATGTCGATCTTCTCGCCGCGCAGCTCCTGCACGACCGCCTGCACGCGCGAGCCCTTCATGCCGACACACGCGCCCACCGGATCGACGTCCGCGTCACGCGAGGTGACCGCGATCTTCGAACGAGCGCCCGGCTCGCGGGCGACCGAGACGATCCGCACGATGCCCTCGTAGATCTCGGGCACCTCCGCCTCGAAGAGCTTCTCCACGAGGCGCGGATCGGAGCGCGACAGGATCACCTGCGGCCCGCGCGCCTCGCGATCGATGTCCTTCACGTAGGCGACGATGCGATCGCCCGGACGGTACGTCTCGCGCGGCGTCTGCTCGCGGAACGGCAGGATCCCTTCGGTCTTGCCGATGTCGACGATGATGTTGTTGCCCTTCTCGAAGCGGCGAACGATGCCGCGGATGAGCTCGCCCTTGCGGTCCTTGTACTCGTTGAAGATGAGGTCGCGCTCGGCGTCGCGGACGCGCTGGAGGAGGACCTGCTTCGCCGTCTGCGCGGCGATGCGGCCGAACGTCGTGCGCCCGGCCTTGAGCTTCAAGATGTCGCCGAACTCTTTGTCCTGCTCGCGCGCCTTCTCCGCGTCCTCGGGGCGCCAGAAGACCTGGAAGCCGAGCTCCTCGCCGAGGGTCGCGTCGAGCTTGTGTTTCTCCACGTCGGCGAGCGAAATCTCGCGCTCGGGCTCGGCAACTTCCTCGACGACGGTCATGTACTGGAAGAGGTCGACCTGGCCGCTGTCCTCGTTGAACCGCGCCTCGAGCTCGCGCGTCGGCCCGAAGACGCTCTGGGCCGCCTTCAAGATCGCCGCCTCGATCGTCTCGACGAGGATCTTCCGGTCGATGCCCTTCTCCTTCGCGACCTGCTCGAGGATCGCCCCGAGGCTCGTATCCACGGTGGGCGTCGCTCCCATCGTTGCCATGGCTGCTCGCTCTCCTGATCTCAACTACCGGTTACCGCTTTGCTTGGACTTGCCCGCGCGCCCGCTCTTCTTCTGCTTCTTCGGCTGCGTCGCGAGTTCGAACACGAGACGCGCCTCCACGACATCCGCGAAAGGCGCTTCGATCCGCTTGCCGTCGACGATGACGGCGACCTTGTCGTCCGGCGCCTCCACGAGCTCGCCGCGCAGGAGGCTCTGGCCGTCGGGCGCCGGGCGGGCGAGCTTCACCCGCGCCAGTTTGCCGCGGAATCGCCTGAAATCGCTGACGCTCTTGAGCCGCCGCTCGAGGCCGGGCGAAGACACCTCGAGGCTGTAGTGGTGCGGGATCGCGTCCTCGTGGGCGTCGAGCACCGTCGAGACGTCCCGCGAGACCTCCACGCAATCGTCGAGCGAGACGCCTCCCGCCGGATCCGACGAGTCCGAGAGCCCCTCACGCTCGATCGTCAGGCGCAAGGTCCAGCTCCCCTGGTCGGTGAACCACTCGAGATCCACGAAGACCACGCCGTGCGTCGCCAGCACGGGGCCGACGGCCGCGCGGATGCGGTCGAAATCGACGGTCTTCTTGCTGGGTTCTTCGTTCGACGCTTGCTGCATGCCTGAGAGGGAAGGGCGCGAGGCCCCGCGCGGCGGTAGCCCGTCTTCGCCCCGGACGCCCGCCTCGCGGGGGCCCAGAAAAAAAAAGAGCCGATTCCCAAACTTGGGAATCCGGCTCCGCGGATCCGCCTAGTTTTGTCGGGGTGACTCTAAACGAACCTGGGCGGATACGCAAGGGGGCATGGACGCCCACCTCGCACGAGCAAAAAGCCCAGGAAAATCCGCCTCTCAGCGGCCTCTCCAGCGGGCAGGCCCGGTCTCGCCAGGGACTAGGCGAGGTTCGGCAACGATACCACGTCCACGTGCAAGACCTCGTCGAACGCGGCGATTTCTTTCAGGCAGGCGTCCCCCGGACGTCCAGACACACGCATTTTCGTGCACGTCGCGAGCGCGCCGTCAAAGACGGTGTTCGAGATCTCCTCGATGTTGATGCCATGGCGCTTGAGCACGCTCAGCGTGTTCGCCAGGACGCCCACCTTGTCGAGCATGCGAATCACGACGACGTAACGAGCCGGCGAGGTGGCGCAAATGTTCACCACGTTCGGCACCGTCTCCTCGGTCATGAAGGCGCGGATGATACGCGCCGTCTCCATGGCGATCGCACGCTGCGCCTGCTCGGTCGACGCGCCGATGTGCGGCGTCCCGTAGACGAGGCCCCTGCCGAGGACACGCGGCTCGAACGTGCCCGTGCCGCGATCCGGCTCGTTCGGGAACACGTCGAGGCCGACGCGCAAGCCCTTCTTCGCGATGGCGACCTCGAGCGCCTCGTAGTCCATCACCTCGCTGCGCGCCGTGTTCACCACGATGGCCCCGTCCGGCAGCGCGTCGAGGACGTTGCGGTTCACGATGCCACGCGTCCGGCTGTCGAGCGGCAGGTGGATCGTGAACACGTGCGAGCGCGCCGCGAGCTCCTCGAGCGTGCGGGCAAAGCCGACGTCGAGCCGCTGCGCCTTGTTCGACGAGAGCGAGCGCGACCATGCGTACGGCTCGAGCCCGAAGGCACGCGCGCGATGCAAGACCTCACGGCCGATCGCGCCGAGGCCCGCCACGCCGATGCGCCGGCCGTAGAGCCCCTCCGCCTGCGCGTAACGCGTCTTCTCCCACTTGCCCGCGCGCAGATCGATCGTCGCGTCGACGATGCGGCGATCGAGCGCGACCACGAGGCCCATCGTCAGCTCGGCGACCGCGATCGCATTCTTGCCAGGGCAGTTCGCCACGTAGACGCCACGCGCGCTCGCCGCGGCGACGTCGATCGTGTTCACGCCGGCGCCCGCGCGCACGATGAGGTTGAGGTGGCGGCCCGCCTCGATGGCGCGTGCCGTCACCTCGGTCGATCGAACGACGAGGATGCCGATGCCGTCGAGGGCCGCGGGCAACGTCTCCTTGGTAAGCTCGGGGCGGGAAATGATCTCGACACCCAGGACGCGGAGCTCCTCGAGCGCTTGGGTGTCCATCTTGTCGGCGATCAAGAGGCGCATGCGAGGGCGAACGGTAGCAGAAAAGGCAGCGCGGTTGTTCGTCGTCGTGGCGACGATCGGTTTCTCGGGGTGCACCGAAGGCCACCGGGTCTCACCCTGGGGAGGCGGAGGAATGCCGCCTCTCACGGCGTTCGCCGCGCCGCCCGACATCGAGGTAAAGCTCTCCGCGATCGACGCCGAGACCTCGGCCCTCGGCCTGCAGAAAACCTCGGAGATACACGCCAAACTGCCGCGCGCAGGCGGACCGGTGGTCGTCCGCGGGTACGAAGGAACGGACGTCGTTGGAGGAAAGACCTTCGCCGTACGTGTCGCCACGGTGCACGGCGTGGTGCTGGCCGTCGGTCCACGTGACGCCGGAGAGCACGCGACGGAGCTGCTCCCGGCGCTCGTGCCAGGCCCGAGCGGCGGATACGAGGACGGCGCGTTCCGCGCGCTGACGGATCTCAACGGGGATGGAACACTCGACGTCGTGCTGCGAGGACGCGGCGGCGCGCTCGAGGTGCACCGGATCTTCCCGACGGGATCCGCGCAGTACGAGGTCGAGATGACGCTCGCGCCGACCGAGGTCGCCGACATCGACGAGGACGGGCACCTCGATCTCGTGGGCCGCGTGGCCGTGCCGGAGGACGATCCGATCCGGCCCGCGTTCCTGGAGGTCGCGACGTTCGAGGCAGGGAGGTATCGCGCGCGCTCGGAGGTGGCGATCGCGTGGCACGCGCGTCGCGCCGACGCGGCGCCGCGGAAGGAGAAGGACGAGCCCGTCGAGGACGCGACACGCGCGCGGCGCGCCCTGGAGAAGGCGTGGCACGCGCTGCGCGCAGGCCGCGCGCGTGAAGCCACGCTCGAGGCTCTCCAGAAAGAGCCGATCCCGACGTCCTTACGCGCGCCGTTCGACGCGCACGTCGCGCGGATCCGCGCGGCGTTCCCGCCGAAACCGAAGCGCTAGAAGTCGGTCGCGCGCAGCGGGATCTGCGGCATCGGGAAGGCCTGCTGGAACGTGACGACGAACTCGCCGGGAAAGGGGCCCTTCGGGGCGAACTCGCGCGTCAGGGGGAACCCCCAGTCGAGGCGCATGACGGAGCGGTCGATCTGCGGGAAGACCAGGCGCAGGCCCACGCCGACCGAGTGCTTCATGCGCATCTCCTCGAAGCCGTCGAAGGCGTCGCCGGCGTCGAGGAAGGCGACGGGGCCAATCTGGAAGGAGAAGAGCTGGAAGGGCCGCGCGCGGTACTCGAGGTTGTACGAGAGCACGTCGGCGCCGATGTACGCGAGCGTCGTGTAGCCGCGGAGCCGCGTGTCGCCGCCGAGCACGGAGCGTCGGTTCATGTAGTTGCGGAAGCGCCGGAGGAGGCGGGCGTCGAGGACGAGCCGGCCGATGCCGGTGCGCGGGGTCTGGATACGCGCGCCGGCCTCGAGCGAGGCATCGGCGATACGATCCGGCTGCGCCTCGACGATGCCCTCGGCGAAGACACGCGTGATGCCGTCGCCCATGGGGAACGTGTAACTCGCCGAGGCCATGGCGCCGAGGAAGTCGCGGCTCGATCCGATCCCCGAGAAGACGGGATACACGCGCAGCATGACGTCGTGGCCGATCCGGATGTCCTCCTGCAAGCCGAGCGTGTTGAAGTCGAGCACGCGCATGAAACGCGTGGAGTAGGCGCGGACCTGGGCGAAGGGGCCGATCCGCGTGTCGCTGCGCGGCACGGCGAAGTCGACGAAGTCACGCGCGGCCTCGGGCGCGTAGCGGGAGAGGTCGTCCTGCCGGTAGACGCGGCGGCTCACCTCCACGCCCATGCTGAAGTCGTGCTTCGTGCGTGTGCCGAACGATCGCGTGAGCGTGTACGAGCCGCCGATCACGTCGGCGCGGTAGCGGAAGGGGATCGCGTCGTCTTCCTCGGTGGACTTCGCGTCGAAGGTGGCGAGGCGTCCGCCGACGTAACGACGATCGATCTCGTAACGCCAGTTGATCTGCGTGAGGTACGACCATTCGGCGCGCGTCGAGTAGAGGGGCTGCCCGTACTGGAACGAGCCGAAGGAGCCCTCGGGCTTGCCGCTCTCGCGGTTCCACACGAGGTTGCCCTCGGCCTTGAAGAGGATGCGGCTGCCGCCGACACGCGGGATCGAGTAACGAGCGCCGAGCGCGTAGGTCTCGGGCTGGATGTACGCCTGCACGAGCGCGCCGTGATGCGTGCCGAAGAGGTTCTCTTCGCTCGGCTGGATGAGCAGGTACTCGAACGTGCCGGAGGCGAAACGAAAGCCCATGGCGAGGCGCAGGCTCCAGACGTCCTTCGTGACGACGACGAGCCGCACGCGATCGGGCTTGCTGCCGCGCACCGCGAGGACGAGCACGAGCGAGAACTGCGGGATGTTGCGGAGGTTTCGCCCCGTCTCGTCGGCGAGGTCCTGCCGATACGGTTGCCCCGGCTCGAGGAGGACCTCGCGACGCACGACGTACTTGCGCGTCGTGGCGTGGAAGATGTTGAGGAAGTTCGGGACGGGATCACGCTGCTCGATGACGTCGAGCGTGACGATGTCGACCGCCTCGATGATCTTGCCCTCGGGAGACGCGTCGAGCGCCTTGCCTTGCGCCGCGACGACCGCCTTGATCGTCTCGAGCTCGTACGGCGAATACGAGGGCGGCGGCAGCGCTTCGTCGTCCGCCTCGGCCGCCTTCGCGAGGGGCGCGGAGAAGGACGAAACGAGGAGCGCCGAGAGCGCTAGAGCGAGAGCTTGTCGTCGGCCGGCGGATACGTCGCGACGACGTTGATCTTGTACCGCACGTACTGGTGCGGGATCGTGGGCCAGTCGGGCTTCGGCATGGCGCGCTTGACGCAGCGGAGGAGCTCCTTCGCCTTGTCGCGCTTGATGCTCGACGACCTGCCGACGAAGAGGTTCGTCTTCTTCGAGCGGAAGTCCATCTCCAGCACGAAGCTCACGGTGGTCTGCTTCTTTCCGGTGGGCGCGCACGCTGTGTTCTCGCGGATGGCACGGGCGAGGCCGTCCTCGAAGAAGGTAACGTGATCACACCGCTCCGGTGGGGTCTTCCCCGGCCCCGGGTTCATACAACGGATCGTGGTGAACGGAGAGAGCGTGACCGGCGGCGGCCCCGCGTCGACCACGAACACAGGGGCGTTCGCGTCCGAAGGGCCCGCGTCCGCGACGGCCGCGTCGGCCGAGGGGATCGAGTCGGGCCGCGGCCCGCGCCAGAGGTAGAGCGGAACGGCGACGAGGATCATCCCGGCGACGAGCGCAAAGATGATCTGCATGCGCACGGGTCGCTCGCCCCCGCCGCGACCGAGGTAGCGGTAAGGGGACGGCTGCGACGGCGGGCTCGACGACAGCGGGGGCCTGATCATCGTCGGCCGAAACTCTCGATCACCGGGACAACACCGGGTTAGTCGAGGAGGGTCCGGGCCGGTCGACCCGGCTCGCCCTTGACGATGGTGGCGGTGAGCTCGAGCGAGTCCGGCAGCGTGCCTTGCACCTGCGAGAGGACTTGCTCGACGACGTGGCGGGCCTCTTCGAGCGAGTGGCCCACCATCGACACGACGAACTTGAGCGGTCCGGTGCGACCGGCGACGACGGGCGTGAGGCTCAACATGAGCATCTCCGTCAGGTCGACGACGCGCTGGGCCGCCTTGCGCAGGGCGAGCATCTCGAGGATCGTCGGCCGCTCGCTCACCTGCCGGTTCGGGCCGCGGAGCTCGTAACGCGCGACCTGCACGTTCACCTCGGCCCACTCGGCGAAGAGCCCGTCCTCGTCGATGGCCTTCATGAGGTGCTCGCGCACGAGCAGACCCGTCAAGCCGTCACGCTTCGCGAGGTACTGGCGCGCGCGCTTGTGCGAGGGCGACTCGGGGCCGAAGCTGACGAGCTTCAAGCGGCACTCGCCGACCTGCACCTCGCCGTTGTGCATGAAGGTGATCTGGCTCTTGCGCTCGAAGCCGAACTCCGCGTAGCTGCCGTTCGTGCTGCCGAGGTCCTCGATCGTCCACGATCCCGACTGGCAACGGAGCAGCGCGTGCTGGCCGCTCACCGTGGCCTCGGGGATCACGAGGTCCTGATCGGCGCGACGCCCGAGCGTCATGATCGGTTTGTCGAGGGGCAGGATCTGTCCGACGATCTCCGGCGCGTTCGTCGCGTACGTGATGAGCAAGGACTGAGCGCCGGGCGTGAACGCGGCGGTCTGGGCGCGGCCCGGCGGAGGCCCTGGCTCGAGGCGCTCGCGCGGGAGCTGGATCGGGCTCGTCGTGAGCTGCGTCGGGTTGAAGAACCGGAGGTGACGCGCCTGCGGGCGCATCGTCGGGTCTTCGTTCATGCCGCGGAAGATCTGCTTGACCTCGTCGGTCGCGAGGCCCGCGGGCACGTCGAACATGATCTGCTGGCGCATGGGCCGCGCGCGCGGCTTGTAGCCCGGCTCGGGGACGCGGCAGGTCCACATCTCCCAGAGCGTGAGCACCATGGCGTAGACGTCGTCGTCCACGCTGGCGCCGCCGTTGCGCAGGCGCTCGGGCGACATGTAGTTCGGCGTGCCGCCGTCCGGTGGCGCCCCGGGCCTGCGCGCCGAGGCGCGCGCGCGCTCCTGCGCGAAGCCGAAGTCGAGGATGACGGTGCGGCCTTCGCTCACCATCACGTTGCCCGGCTTGAGATCACCGTGCACGAGCCCCTGCGCGTGGATCGCCGCGAGGCCGCTGCACACCTCCGCCGCGATCTTCCGGAACTCGTCGGCGGTGTAGCCGCCTTGCGCTTTCTTCTTCCGGATGTGCGTGTGGAGGGTTTGTCCGGCGATCTTCTCCATCACGAGGATGGGCCCCCAGAGGCTCGGGGCGAGATCGAAGACCTTGCAAACGTTGGGATGGGCGACCGATCGCGCGAGCAGGAGCTCCTGCCGGAGCGCCTCGTCGTCGCCAGGCATGCGCGATTCCTCGCGCACGACCTTCAGCGCGACCTCTTGCTGCGTCGATCGGTCGAATGCGAGGAAGACCTCGCCCATGCCACCCTTGCCGAGGCTTTGTCGGATTTCGTATCGGTCGTTGATGACCGTTCCGGGAGTGATCGGGGGGGGAGGAGTTCTGTTGGTCACGACGAGAAGAGGGTCAGCCGCCTCGTTGCCCAGTGGGTCGGGACGGTGCTGGTTTCCCACAAGCGTCGTCCATCTCGGGCGAGAGCGCAACGAGTCCTTTTCAAGAACGAGTACCTTCCCACGAGCCCCTACGTTTTCCGGGGGTTCAGGGTCGGTCCGGACCCACCACGCGGCCCGGTTGGCCCGTGACCCCTCTTCCACGTACCCCCCTTCCCGCCCCTTTGTGGCCCCCCCGTGGTCGCCCCCCCACGCCCCCGGAGCGCATCGAGGAAGCGGGCGCGACGATCGATGAACCTCTTCTTGACTGCGCGCTCGTTCATCGCCTACGCCGCCCCTGCGGGCCCCGGAATCCAGGTTCAGGGGGCCGCCGATCTCGAGCAGTGGGCGCGCGCATGTGGAGAGCCGAGGCTCGCCGGACGCGCGCGCCGGACAACAGGGAAGCCGGTCCAACGCCGGCGCGGCCCCCGCCACTGTAGCCGGGGACGAAGGCGGAAGATCCACTGCGCAAAGAGCGCCTCTCCGGTGCGAGCCGGGAAGCGCCGCGGCGCGGGAAGGTCCGCCCGAGGACGATCCGGGAGCCAGGAAACCTGCTGCGTCGAGGCCCGACCGCGGTCTCCGGGGTGGAGCATGCGGCGGCGGGACCCTCGCGTCGTGTCTCTCCGTCCATGTCCACGTCGGCGCCGCTCCACGGCGGGATCACTCGATCCCGCCCACGAGACCCGAGGGCGCGGGTGTGTCGCCCGATGCGGAGATGAACATGAACGACGAATCGAAGCGCTCTCGTAGCGCGCACGTCGCGCTCGCCCTCGTCATGAGCGCGAGCCTCGTCCTGGTCGCCTGCAGCGACGGATCGAACACGACCGGCAGCGGCGGAAGCGGCGGCAGCGGCGGCACCGGCGGAAGCGGCGGCACCGGCGGAAGCGGCGGCGCCGACGGGTGCCTCGACGCCTCGACGTACGCGGATCTTTTCACCGTGAAGGACGCAGGGTTCTGCGTCGTGGCGCTCTACGAGTCCGACACGCTCGTGGGATCTCCGTCGACGTGGGGCGGTCACGGCGGCCCTCTCGCCGTGAGCCCCGCGCCCGCGCCGGGCGCCGTGACGATCGAGCGGCTCACGCCGCCCGCAGGCGCCACGGGCAAGCTCACGGTCGAGGCGACGGACGTCGACGCGAAGATCCCGGCGATGACGTTCCTTGGAGCTCAAGCGATCGATCTACCCTTCTTCGGATGGACGCTCGTCTCGTACACGGCAGGTGATCTCACGGGCGAGATCGTCCTCCTCGACGGCACGACCGTCGCCGCGCGTTACCCGGTGAACGGGTTCTTCGCGGGCGTGGGCGTGGGGCAGGCCGGCGCGCTCGGGCGCTTGCTCTACACGGGTCTGTCACCCGTGAACGACGCCATGACGAAGACGAACGCGCTCTACGCAGCCGACGCTTGTGGCGCGGAGGGCGCCACGCCGCGGCTCGTGCCCGATGGCGACATGACGTGCGCCGCGCCGATCGCGGTCGACACGTTCGGGGACTACTCGGGGCCGATGGCCGCGGACTCGCAGGGCAACGTCTTCGCCCTCATGTCAGGGGCGATCGGCGCTCAGGAGGCGCGCGGCTACGCAGCGGAGAAGGTCGCGCGAGGCGCGGGACCTGCCGCAGGCGCCACGCTCTTCACGGTGCCCGGCTACGCGGGCAGCTTCGCCGCGATCGCGCCTGCGTCGGGCGAAGCCGGCGTGCTCGCGCTCCAGCCCGTCGACGGAAATACGTTCGAAGGGCTCGACGTCATCGCGCAGCGTTACCGCGTGGAAGGCGGCGCCATCGTCGCCGAGGGCGAGCCCGGCGTGTTCCTCACGGCGGCCACGGCCGGCACGCCGCTGCCCTTCTTCACCGACGATCAAGATCGGCTCTGGGTGATCGGCCAGCGCGGGAGCGACACGACAGTCACCGCGGTCGTCAGCCGCGTCCCCTGATCGCCGCCTCTCCTCGCCGGATCCGGTAGGCCGGGAGACCACTCGACCCAACGCGAGGCGGGTGGTCTCTCGATGCCTGCGCGCCGGGGATGTTTCTTCGGCGAGGGGCGTGATAAGCGAGGTAAGACGGGGTCCCCGCATGGGAGGCGTCATGAACTTCCTCGAGCCCGACACCGATCGCGTCGTACGCATGAGCATCGACGCCTTCCTGGAGGGAAGGCTTCGCCCCGACGCGTCGGGCGATCGGGTCTTCGAAACGAAGAACAGCCGCTACCGCATGGCCGGTGGCAAGCTCGTGGCCGCGACGTCGTCGCAGCTCGTGGGCTCGGAGCTCGTCGGCTGGCTCGTCGACGAGGAGTCGGACAAGGCGCGCGTCGCGCCGCGCTGGTCGCCTGGAGCGCGCGCGGTGCTGCTCGTCAAGCGCCTCGGTCGACACATCGTGGTCACCTCCCCGACGCTGATGATGGAAGTCAACGGCGTGCTCGTGGAGGGCTCGGATACGCGGCCGCTGTCCCCCACCAAGGTGAGCACCCCCGCGATGCTCGCGGTGACGCCACCTTCCGCGCAGGTCCCGGTGATCCCCAAGTCCGCGCCCATGCCGCGCGGGGTCGCGATGGACCTCCCGCTCGGCGACGCCGCCGCGTCGGACGCGCCTCCATCGCCTCCATCGGCGCCGCGGGCGCCCATCAACCCGTCGACGCCGCCGCCTGGGCCGCCTCCCACGTCGGGGCGGGTCGTCCCTTCGACGCCCACGCCACCCGGACGAACCTCCCTGGGCTGACCACATTCCGCTTGCCCCGTGGACCATCCCACGGGGCAGGTGGTCAGCACAATTGACACAAGAGCGCGCCACCGGCAGACTTTTCCGCGCATCCGAGCGTGCCTCAGGGGGCCGCCGCTCGCCGAGGATCCAAACCCGATGGCCCAGCTTCCAAATATGGGCACGTCCCGACAAGACCACCAGGCGGAGGGCGTCGATGACCCGAGGGGGGCCGCGCCGGATCCCCTCATCGGGATGACCATCGGCGGTCGCTTCAAGATCGTCGGCGTCATCGCCCGCGGCGGCATGGGCAAGGTGTACCGAGCCGAGCAAGCGCCGCTCGGACGCATCTGCGCCTTGAAAGTGCTCTCCCCGAAGTACGAGGGCGATCGCGATCCGGAGTTCCACAAGCGCTTCTTCCTCGAAGCGTCCATCGCCGCGAAGCTCACGCACCCGAACACGGTGACCGTGTTCGACTACGGGCAAAGCGACGACATCTACTACATCGCGATGGAGTTCGTCGACGGCAAGACGCTCCACCGCGTGCTGCGCGAAGAGGGCCCGTTCAGCGAGAGCCGCACCTGCCACATCGCGCGCCAGATCTGCCGCTCGCTCCGCGAGGCGCACCAGATCGGCGTCGTGCACCGCGACCTCAAGCCGGGCAACGTGCTGCTCACGCAGCACGGCGACGAGCGGGACAACGTCAAGGTCCTCGACTTCGGCCTCGTCAAGGACGTGACCGGCGAGGCGGAGGACCTCACGCAGCAAGGCCTGTTCATGGGCTCGCCGAAGTACATGGCGCCCGAGCAGATCGTGGGCGCGGAGGTCTCGGCGCGGACCGACATCTACTCGCTCGGCGTGATGCTCTACGAGATGCTCTGCGGCAAGGTGCCCTTCGACAAGGGCCCGGGCGTCGGCACGCTGATGGCGCACGTGAACGACCCGCCGCCGCCGATGATCCACTACAACCCGAACCTCATGATCTCCGAGGAGATGGAGGCCATCGTCCTCCGCTGCCTCGAGAAGGATCCGATGCGCCGGTTCGGCTCGATGGACGAGCTGCTCTCGGCGCTGAAGCGTTGCGGCGGCGGCGCCGAGGAGATGATGACGGGGCCGTACCAGGCCTACTCGCAGTCGGGCGCGTTCACCCGCGCGAGGCACCTCGACAGCCTCCCGCCCGGCGACACCACCGGGCTCTCGGGGCCTCTCCGCCGCCCCTCGGGTCCGCCCGGCGACAGCGGCCCCTCCACGTCGCTCTCGCTCTCCGGCGCGCGCCCCGCGGCGCTCGGCTTCAGCGGCCCGAACTCGCTCGTCGATCCGCTCGCGGCCTCGCAGCCGATGCCCTTGCCGGATCCGGACGCGCTCTCGGGCCAGAGCGGCAAGCGTCGGTTCATGTTGATCACGGGCGTGCTCGTGCTCGGCTTCGTCGGCATCATCATCACGCTCACGCAGACACGCGGCGCCGGAGAGACGACGGCGTCGAGCGCGTCGCCCGCCGCGACGCCGCCGCCCGCGCCCACGCCCACGCAACAAGCGCCGGCGCGCCCCGGCGATCGGGTCGTGCACATCGAGAGTGAGCCCTCCGGCGCGAGCGTCGTGGAGGGCAACGAGACGCTCTGCGGGGGTACGCCCTGCGACGTGACGTTCCGCGGCGCCGGAGCCGCGGCCGACGTCGTGCACAGCCTCACGCTGTCGAAGAAGGGCTACCAGACGAAGACCATCAAGGTCACCGTCGTCGAGGAGAAGGTGAAGGTCACGCTCGACGCCGTCGCAGGCCCCGTGCGCACCCCGCCCGTCACGACGAAGACCGGCGGGGGCAAGAACCCGAACTACAAGTCGGACCCGTACAAGGGCGATCCTTACTGACGCGCGCGCCGCCGAAATGGCGGTGAGGCGCGTTCTCTGCTCGTGTAGAGTGCGGTTTGCCCCCGAGGAACCGCCATGTCGCCCGAGCCTTCATCCGCCCACCGTGACGCGCCCTCCGCCTCCGCGAAACCACGACGCTCGCGCACGACACGCGCGCTCGTCGCGCTCGCCCTCGCCTTCGCCACGGCCCTCGCTTCGGGCCCCGCGATGGCCGACGCCCGCACCGAAGCGCGGCGGCACTTCCGCGCGGGCATGGAGCTCATCAGCAAGGGCAAGTACGACGAGGGCATCAAGGAGCTCGAGCTCGCCAACGAGATCCTCCCGCACCCGAACGTCCTCTTCAACATCGCGCGCGCGCACGCCGAGGCCGGCAACCTCGAGCAAGCCATCAACGCGTACAAGCAGTACGTCGCGTCCGATCCGCCCGATCGCGCCGAGTCCGCGCAGATCCTGAAGCAGCTCGAGGAGAAGCTCGCGCTGCAGCGCGCCGAGCAGGCCAAGGCCACGGAGCCGCCGAAGACGGGCGACGGCGTCGCGTCGCCCGGCGACACGAAGCCGGGTGACACGAAGCCCGGCGACACGAAGCCGGGCGACACCAAGCCCGGCGACACGAAACCGGGTGACACCAGCGCTGGCGACACGAAACCGGGTGACACCAGCGCCGGCGACACGAAGCCGGGCGACGAGCAAGCGCAGGCCGACGTCAACAAGATCGTCGGCAAGGCGCGCGACGAGGACGTCTACCGCGAGACGGTCATCACGGCCTCACGCGGCGCCCAGAGCCCGCTCGACTCGCCGAACTCGACGACGATCATCACGCGGCAGGACATCCGCCTCTCGGGCATCACGCGTATCCCCGAGCTCTTGCGTCGCGTGCCCGGCATGGACGTCATGCAAATCACGGGCGGTGACACCAACGTCTCGATGCGCGGCTTCAACAGCCGGCTCGCGAACAAGCTGCTCGTGCTCATCAACGGGCAGCGGCCCGCGTACAACGACATCCTCGGCTCGACGTTCTGGGAGACGCTCTCGATCGACGTCGATCAGATCGAGCGCATCGAGGTCGTGCGTGGCCCCGGCTCCGCGCTCTACGGCGCCAACGCGTTCGCGGGCGTCGTCAACATCATCACGATCGCGCCGGGCGAAGGCCGCACCGGCTTCCGCGTCGGGTATGGCGACACCGGCCAGGGGTACGGCTCCGCGTGGGCCACGGGGCGCGACGGCGACTTCGGGTATCGCGCCTCGGTCGGCTACACGCGTTACCCGCGGTGGACCCGCGAGGTGCAGAACGGGCGTCAGGACATCACGGTCTTCGATCCGAACCAGAACCTCGGCGCGGAGAACCTGCGCGTCGACATCCGCATGTCGCAGCGGTTCAAGAACAACCGCGAGCTCCAGATCGGCGGCGGCTTCGCGCGCAGCGACTTCGACGTCTACGGCATCGGCCCGTTCAACGACTACCGAGCCCGCTTCGACAACTCCGACATCACGGCGCTCTTCCGGACGGAGAACTTCTCCGCGCGCGTCTTCTACACGCGTATCGCCGCGCAGACCTCGTCGAACCACGACTACTACGGCCACACGCTCTTCCCGAGCCAGGCGAACCAGAACGTCGTCGACGCCGAGCTCAACTTCTACAAGGACGTCACCTGGCCGAGGTCCGTCGAGCACAGCCTCCGCGGCGGCGCCGCGTACCGCATGAAGTCCATCACCTGGACGTACCTGCGCGACGACACGCCGCTCGAGCACTGGGGCTCGCTCTTCCTCCAGGACACGCTGCGCTTCGGCAAGTCCGTGCAGCTCGTCGTCTCGGGCCGCGCCGACTACGTGCCCTACCTCCAGAACGTGAAGGTCTCGCCGCGCGGCTCGCTCATCATCAAGCCGACCGAGCTCCAGTCGATCCGCGTGAGCGGCTCGACGGCCTTCCGCAACACGACCTTCCTCGAGTCGTACCTCGATCTGCCGATCCAGCTCCAGCTCCCGGGCGTCGAGCTGATCTCGGCCTCGCAGCGTTACGAGGACCCGGCCTTCCGCCTGCGGCCCGAGAGCATCATCACGGCCGAGGCGAGTTACCTGAACCAGATGAGTGATCGCTTCGAGTTCGAGGCGACGGCTTATTACAACCGCATCACGGACCTCATCCAGCTCGCCGGCGAGCGACCGCTCACGCTGTCGAACCGCGCCGATGGGCTCGGCGGGCTCAACCCCGAGACGGGGCGGTACACCGTCGGCTTCGGCGGATGGCTGAACCGCTGCGACATCCAGAACGTCTTCGGCGGCGAGGTCGGCACGCGCGTCTACCCGGTCGAGGGCCTCGACATCTTCGCCAACTATGCGCTGAACCTCAGCTCGCAGGAGCTGCCCGACGGCTGCACCCAGCCGACCGATCAGCGCACGAGCCGGCACAAGATCAACGCCGGCGTCCAGCTCCGCACGAAGCCCGGCATCGACGGCGAGATCACCTTCCACTACCAGTCGGCGCAGAACTGGGGCGAGCAGGTCTCGACGCTCTCCGGCATCCGCGTGCAGTACTTCGACGTGCCCGGCTACGCGCTCCTGAACGGGCGCATCGGCTACCGCTTCCCGATCGCCGGCACGACGGGCGAGGTCTCGCTCGTCGTCTACAACGCGCTCGCGGGCCTCGCCGACGAAGCGCCGCAGATGCACCCCTTCGGCAACCGCGTCGGGCGCCGCGTCATGGGTTACTTCCAGCACACGCTCTGAGGGTCTGACCGTTGGAAATCGAGTTCGTCGGAGCTGCGCAGAGCGTCACGGGTTCCATGCACGTCGTCCGCACCGAGCACGCCACCGTGCTGCTCGACTGCGGCCTGTTCCAGGGGCGGCGGCGCGAGTCCTTCGAGGTCAACCGTCGCCTGCGCGTGCCTGCGCGCGAGATCTCCGCCGTCGTCCTCTCCCACGCGCACATCGATCACTCGGGCGCGCTGCCGATGCTCGGGAAAAACGGCTTCGACGGCCTCGTGTACGCGACACCGGCGACGCGTGATCTCGCGGCGCTCATGCTCCGCGACGCGGCGGCGATCCAGCAAGCCGACGCGCGTTACCTGAACAAGCAGTCCGTGCGAGAGGGCCGCGAGGACGAGCTCGTCGAGCCCATCTACAGCGAAGAAGACGTCCTCGACGTGATCTCGCGTTTCGTCTCCGTGCCCTATCACCGCACGATCCCCATCGCCGACGGCGTGCGGCTGACCTTCTTCGACGCGGGGCACGTGCTCGGCAGCGCGATCACGGTGCTCGACCTCGAGGAGCGCGGGAAGAAGCGGCGCCTCGTCTTCACGGGTGATCTTGGCCGCGCGGGCCGACCGATCATCCGGGATCCCGAGATCCCCGAGGGCGCCGACATCCTGATCACCGAGAGCACGTACGGCGATCGCCTGCACGACGGCGTCGACAAGATGGAGGAGGACCTCGCGCGTGTCGTCAACCGGACGATAGGTCGGGGGGGAAAAGTCCTCATCCCCTCGTTCGCGCTCGAGCGCGCGCAGGAGGTGATCTACGCGCTGAAGAGGCTCCGGAAGGACGACAAGATCCCGCGCGTCCCCGTCTACGTCGACTCGCCGCTCACGGTCCGCATCACCGACGTCTTCAAGCTCCACCCCGAGTGCTTCGACGCGGATGCGCGCGAGTTGCTCCGCGGCCTGGACACGCCCTTCGACTTCGCGGACCTCGAGTACGTCGAGGACAAGGAGCGCAGCAAGGAGATCGGCGGCGAGGGCAGCGCGATCATCATCTCGGCGAGCGGCATGTGCGAGGCGGGCCGGATCCTCCATCACCTGAAGAACGGCGTGGAGGATCCGCGCAACACGGTGCTCATCGTGGGCTACCAGGCGCAACACACGCTCGGCCGAAGGCTCGTCGAGCAACGCGCGCGGGTCCGGATCTTCGGCGTCGAGCGCGAGCGCCGCGCGGACGTCGTGGTCCTGAACGGCTTCTCCGCGCACGCCGATCAGCGCGACCTCGTGGCCTACGCCGATGGGTGCCGCGCGCGCGGGCCTGCCGCGACGATCGCGCTCGTGCACGGCGATCCCAGGCCCCAGCGCGTCCTCGCGGACAAGATGCGCGAGCGCGGGCACGACTCCATCTTGATCCCTGCGCCGAACGACAAGCTCGAGATCGTTTGAACCTCAACCTTTGACGGCGCGCTCGATCGCAAGGGCGAGAGGCATGTCCTCGCCGTCGAGCAGCGTGCGCACGTCGAAGAGGATCCGGCCCTCCTGCACACGCGGCAAGACCGGCGGATCCGCCGACCGGAGACGCTCGGCGATCGCCGCCGCGAGCCCGCCCGTGGCTTCGAGCGCCACGCCGCACGACGGCAGCGGCTCCTCTGCGCACGCGCCTCCGCCCACGGCCCCGTCGAGCTCCACGACCGACGACGTCACGCCACGACGTTCGAGCTCCCCTTGGAGGTGCTCGGCCCGCGCTCGTACCGCCGAGAGCGGCGCCCGCAGCGCGGCCAGGGTCGGGATCACGTCGAGGTCACCTTCGAGGTACGCGGCGAGCGTGGCTTCGAGCGCGACGAGCGGCAGGCGACCGAGGCGCAAGGCGCGGGCGAGCGGATCCTTCCGGCACGCCGCGACGAGATCGGCGCGTCCGACGATCGCCCCGCCTTGGGGCCCGCCGAGGACCTTGTCGGTGCTGAAACAAACCACGTCCGAGCCCGCCTCGATCGAGCTCTTCACGCTCGGCTCGGAGAACCCGAGCGGCGCGAGATCCACGATCGCGCCGCCGCCGAGATCCTCGAGCAAGAGCACCTTCCGCTCCCGCGCGAGCGCCGCGAGCGCCGCGAGCGAAGGCCGCTCGACGAAGCCCACCTGCCGGAAGTTCCCTTGATGCACCCGCAGGATCGCCGCCGCGTCCGGCGCCGCGTCGAGCGCGCGCGTGTAGTCCGCGATCCGCGTCTTGTTCGTCGTGCCCACCTCGACGAGACGCGCGCCCGATCGCGCCATCACCTCGGGCACCCGGAACCCACCGCCGATCTCCACGAGCTCGCCACGCGACACGACGACGGGCCTGCCCGCGGCGAGCGCGCCGAGCATCAGCAGCACGGCCGCCGCGTTGTTGTTCACGACGAGCGCGGCCTCCGCCCCCGAGAGCTCGCAAAGCGCGTCCTCGGCGAACGCGCCGCGTCGCCCGCGTTTCCCTGTCGCGAGATCGATCTCGATCGACGTGTATCCCGCCGCGGAGCTCGCGAGCGCCTCGGCCACACGCGCGCCGAGCGGGGCGCGCCCGAGGTTCGTGTGCAGCACGACGCCCGTCGCGTTGATCACCCGCCGCGCGCGTGTCCGGAGCGTCTGCTCGGCGTACGCCGCCACGCGCGCCGCCACGTCTTCCGCGGTGGGACACGGCGCGCCGCCGCGCACGGCTTCACGCGCCTCGTCGAGCGCGCGCCGCACGAGGCGCGTCAACGAAGCGACGCCGAGCCGACGCTTCGCCTCTGGGAGGGACGGACTGGCGAGGACACGGTCCACCCGTGGGATGCCCCGCAGATCCGCGCCGTCTTTCCCTCGCGTTTCCTCCTCGCCCATCGGCTGCTACATCTACCCTCTCTCCACTCCTTCTCCCCTACTTTTTGAGCACACACCGCGGCTTCGCCGATCACCGCGCCGGGCGACGCCGAGGAGGAGACGATGCGAACGTACCGCCCCTCGTGGCGCGGCGGCTTGCTCGCCGCGCTGGCCCTCGTGAGCGCACTCGCGCCCCACCCCGCATCCGCCGGCTGGCCTCCCGCGCCCGACGCGGACATGGCCGATCCTGCGAACTGGCCAAACGATCCGGGCTACGGCTACGCCGACGATCGCGACGGGCAGTGGAACTACTTCTCGTTCCTGCCCCCGGCCGCGCCGGGCGTCGAGAGGCGCGCGGGCGAGGTCGCCTCGGGCATGAGCATCGACCTCGCGTGGCGCGTCTCGATCGGCGATCCACGCGTCGTCATCGCTGTCACGGACAGCGGCATCCACTGGGAGAAGCCCGATCTCGTCGACAAGGCGTACCTGAACCGCCGCGAGCTCCTCACGCACAAGCCCTTCCTCGCGGGCGGCGTGCCGTGCGGCGGCGACGGCGATCTCGCCGGCTTCGACTGCAACGGCGACGGCGTGCTCTCGGTCTCCGACTACGCGATCTCGGTGCCCCTGCCCGCGGGGGATCGCAACGGCAACGGCGTGCTCGACGCGGGGGATCTGATCCTCGCCTACTCCGATGGCATCGACGACGACGGCAACGGCTACGTCGACGACATCTCGGGCTGGGACTTCATGAAGAACGACAACGACCCGTACGACGACACGCGCTACGGGCACGGCACGGGCGAGGCCGAGGACTCGTCCTCCCAAGCCAACAACGGCATCGCCAAGGCCGGCGCGTGCCCGCGCTGCATGTTCCTCCCGCTCCGCGTCGGCGACAGCTTCATCGGCGACGTGCAGGCCTTCGGCGAGTCCGTCGTGTACGCCACCGACAGCGGCGCCAAGGTCGTGCAGTGCGCGCTCGGCACGCTCAACATGACGCGCTTCGCCCAGGCCGCGCTCGACTACGCGTACGAGAAAAACGTCCTCGTCGTGACCTCGATGGCCGACGAGAACTCGCGCCACCACAACATGCCGGCCGCGAGCAACCACACGCTCCCCGTGCACGCCATCCAGTTCGACGGCCCGAGCGCCCGCGCCTCGCGCAGCTTCCTCGACTTCCACCCCTGCTCGAACTACGGCGGCCAGAACTTCCTCTCCGCGTCGGGCACCTCGTGCTCGAGCGAGGCCACGGGGCAGCTCAGCGGCATCGCGGGCCTGCTCTACGCGGCGGCGCAGAAGTACAACACCGTGCCGCAGCTCTCGCCGGGCGAGGCGCACTCGATCTTCTTCTTCACGGCCGACGACATCGACGTGCCCGAGTCGCGCGAGCCTGGATCGATCTACCGCTTCTCGCAGCCCGGCTTCGATCAACGCTTCGGCTACGGGCGCGTCAACGCCGCCCGCGCGCTCGAGGCGATCCGCGACGGCCGCATCCCGCCCGCGGTCGACATCGTCTCGCCGCGCTGGTTCGAGGTCCTCTACAAGGATCGCGCCTCCGGCCCCATCGAGATCCGCGGGACGATCGCCGCGCCGCGGGCGAACGCTTATGACTTCGTCGTCGAGTGGGCGAGCGGCGTGCAGCCGCTCGAAGAGGACTTCGGCAAACATGTCCTCGCCCAGCGCCTGAACGTCGATCCCACCGTCGTCACCGGCGCCGCCGAGCCCCTCGCGCGCCTCGACGTCCGCAACGTCAGCCCGAACCACACGCGTGACATCGACAGCCCACGCGGCGAGAACGATCGCACCATCACCGTCCGTGTCCGCGCCGTCGCGCACTACGGCGGCGCCATCGGCGACGTCACCGGCGAGATGCGCCGCACCTACTACGTGCACTCGGATCCCGATCTCGCCGCGGGTTTTCCGCTGTGGCTCGGCGACAGCATCGAGGCGAGCCCCAAGATGGCCGACCTCGACGGCGACGGTGTGCGCGAGATCGTCGTCCCGACGGGCGGCGGCAAGATCCACGCCCTCAGGCTCACGAAGACCGGCCACGCGGAGCTGCCTGGCTTCCCCTTCAAGACGAACCCCCTCGACGGCCTCGCCTCGCCTCCGATCGACGGCGCGCCGAGCCACGCCGCCGCGCCTGGTTATGCCTCGGGCAAGGTCTCCCTCGACCTCGCGCGCGAGGGCTTCATGAACGCGCCTGCCATCGCCGACCTCGACGGCGACGGCGTCGTCGAGATCGTCGCCACCTCCTTCGCCGGCACGATCTACGTCCTCGGGCCCGACGGCTCCCAGCGCGCCGGCTTCCCCTACCGCCTGCCTCGTGTCCCCTCCTGCCCACGCGCCCTCGACATGCCTGCGCCCTCGGGCCCTTGCATGGATGAGGACCAGCGCATCACGCGCGGCGCCTTCGCCTCGCCCGTGCTCGTCGATCTCGATCTCGACGGCCGCCTCGACATCGTGCAGGCCGCCTTCGACGGCAAGCTCTACGCCCTCGACGCGAGTGGCGCTCCCCTCCCCGGCTTCCCCGTCGAGATCCGCCACGATCCCGAGAAGAACCCCAGCGTGCGCAGCCGCATCCTCACGACACCCGCCGTCGCCGACTTCAACGGAGATGGCGTCATGGACCTCGTCGTCGGCTCGAACGAGCGCCTCGGCGCGAGCGGACAGTTTGGCGCGGTCAGCGTCGTCGATGGTCGCGGCACGCTCGCCGAAGGTGGTCCGATCCTCTCGGGCTGGCCCGTCACGATGAGCTCCTTCCAGATCTTCCCGCTCGTCGCCGAGGGTGTCCCGAACTCCCCGGTCGTCGCGCGCTTCGAGGGCTCGCTCGCCGCCGTCGCGCACGGCAACGTCAGCATGCCCTTCGTCTTGCCCGCCGATCCCGGCGCGCAGACCTCGCTCGGCGCGCAACCTGCGAACCTCCTGCCCGTCCGCCCCGATCCCGACGTGCCCGGCGGCCTCCTCCGCGGCCTCGAGCCCTCGAGCGTCTACGGCCCGCTCTCCTTGGCCTCGCGCCCCGACGCCATGCTCCCGCTCTTCTCGAGCCCCTCCGTCGGCGACATCGATCAGGACGGCGTGCCCGACGTCATCGCCTCGGGCGCCTCTCTCTTGCTCGCCTCCACGCTCCAGGGCAACGCCGCGGGCGGGGGCGAGCACCTCCTCGCGGCGTGGAGCGGCAAGACCGGCGCCATGCTCCCCGGCTCGCCCTTCCTCCTCGAGGACTTCACCTTCTTCAACAACCACGCGATCGCCGACCTCGACGGCGACGACTACCCCGAGATCATCACCGGCTCGGGCGGCTACTTCCTCCACGCGTACGACGGCTGCGGCCGTGAGCCCGCGGGCTTCCCCAAGTTCACGGGCCAGTGGATCGCCTCCACCGCCGCGGTCGGCGACCTCGACGGCGACGGCACGCTCGAGGTCGCGGCGGGCACGCGCAGCGGCTTCCTGTACGTCTGGCACACGCGCGGCCGGACCGACGGCGTCATCGCCTGGGAGAGCTTCCACCACGACAACCGCAACACGGGCAACCTCGAGGTCCCGCTCGATCAGGGCACGCTGCGCAAGGCCAAGGCGCCGCTCACGGTCGACACGTGCGAGGAGGCCCGGCTGCCGCGCCCCCTCGAAGCGTCCGGCGGCTGTGATTGCCGAGCTGCCGGCCGTGACGGCGGCGACACGCGCGCGGCGGCGCTCTTGCTCGTGGGCCTCGCCGCGGTGCTCGGGAGGCGGCGGCCTGCGCGCGCCTAGGCTACCATCGGCGCGTGGCGCCTCCTGTTCGTATCTACCTCTCCCCCGGCATGTTCGGCTTCGCGCGGCTCGCGTCGTTCGAGTACTTCGAACACCTCGTCGTCGCGCTCGAAGAGCGCTTCCGCCAGCGCGGCCGCGTCGCCAAGGTCCTCGTCTGCGACGTCCACCCCACGGCGAGCGTCTGCCGCCGCGCGGCCAAGCTCGCGCACATGATCGCCGCCACGGCGGGCGACGACGACGGCCCCATCCACGTGATCGGCCACTCGACGGGTGGCCTCGACGCGCGCCTCGTCGCCTCTCCGACCGCGCGCCTGCCTGGCGTCGCGCGCAAGGAGCTCGCGTGGTTGCCGCGGCTCGCCTCGATCACGACCATGAACACGCCGCACTACGGCACGCCGCTCGCCGCCTTCTTCGCGACCGTCAGCGGCCAGCGCATGCTCTACGCGATCAGCGCGCTCACCGTGACCGCGCTCAAGCTCGGCGCGCCTCCGCTCGCCGCCACCTCGGCGCTCGTCGCTGCTTTCGGCCGCCTCTCGATCGGCAACTTCGAGCTCGACATGGTCAACCGCGCCGTCGACGCCGTCGCGAAGGTCCTCGACGAGGCCTCGAGCCGCGAGCTGCGCACCTGGCTCGATCTCCTGCGCGGCGATCAAGGCGCCATCGTGCAGCTCATGCCCGAGGCCATGGACCTCTTCCAGGCCGGCGTCGAGGACCGCCCCGGCGTGCGTTACCAGTGCGTGGCGACGTATGCGCCCTCGAACGCGGTGCGCGACTGGATCAGCGCGTTGCGCTCGCCGTGGACCGCCATGAGCGCGACCATCTTCACGGCGCTCTACAACCTGACGAGCCGCCTCGACGAGCGGTACCCGTGCGCCGCGGCGGATGGACAGGCGCAAGCGAAGCTCAAGGCGATGCTCGGCGAGGCCTTGCCGCCGACGGCGAACGACGGCGTCGTGCCTCTCACCTCGCAGATCTGGGGGGATCTCGTCTGGGTGGGCAAAGCGGACCACCTCGACATCGTGGGCCACTTCCCGGGCGCGGGTGGTCACACCGACTGGCTCGCGAGTGGCGCGCGTTTCCAGCGCGTGCGGTTCGACGTCGTGATGGATCGTGTCGTCTCCGGCATGATCGTGGGCGAGGAGCTACGCGAGGCGCGTACCCCTCTGTCCGAGCGCGCGCCCGCCTCGTCCAGGCGCGCGCCGGCGAGCACGCGCGAGGTGTCGTGACGGAGCGGCGACGCGCGCTCGATCTGCTGCACGCGTCGCTCATCGAGTGTCGCCGTTGTGATCGCCTCGTCGCCTGGCGTGAGCAGGTCGCGCGGGAGAAGCGGCGCATGTACCGCGACGAGACCTACTGGGGCCGCCCGATCCCTGGCTTCGGCGACCTCGACGCCGCGCTCGTGATCATGGGCCTCGCGCCTGCGGCGCACGGCGGCAACCGCACGGGTCGTATGTTCACGGGGGATCGCTCGGGCGACTTCCTCTACGCGGGACTCTACCGCGCGGGCCTCGCCTCGCAGCCGACGAGCGTGCGCCGCGACGACGGCCTCGAGCTCTGCGGCGTCTTCATCACGGCCCCCTGCCGCTGCGCCCCTCCCGCGAACAAACCCACGCCTGCCGAGCTCACCACCTGCCGCCCGTGGATCGAGTCCGAGCTCGCGCTGCTCGACCGGGCGCGTGTTTACCTCGCCCTCGGCAAGATCGGCTACGACGCCGTGCTCACGCTGGCGAGGAGACACGGCGACGTGTCGAACGTGCCGGCCTTCGGGCACGGGGTTCGGGCGGAGATCCCGGATCCGCGGGGCCGCGGCGGTCGGGCGTGGTTGTTCGGCAGTTACCACGTGAGCCAGCAGAACACGCAGACGGGCCGGCTCACGGAGGGGATGTTCGACGAGGTCCTGGCCGCGGCGCTCGAGCGCGCGCGCCGATCGCCCCCTCTCCACGGAGGTGGAGAGGGGGTTGGGGGGTGAGGCCTAGTTCTTCGGCGCGAGGAGCTGACCGAGCTCGCCCGAGCTCTGCATCTCGAGCAGGATGTCGCTGCCGCCGACGAACTTCCCGTCGATGTACACCTGCGGGATCGTCGGCCAGTTCGAGAACTCCTTGATCCCCTGGCGGATGTCGGGGTCCTTGAGGACGTTCACGTCCACGAAGTCGGCCCCGGCCTCCTTGAGGATCTGCACCGCGCGCTGGGAAAAGCCGCACTGCGGGAAGGTCTTCGTCCCCTTCATGAAGAGGACCACGCGGTTCTGCTGGATGATTTCCTGGATCCTTTGACGGGCATCGCTCATGGCGCGGGAAACGTAGCGTAAGGGAAGCGGCGGAGCGAGCCTGCGCGCGCGGGAGCGACGGCGACCCTCTCAACGAGCTGCGGCCATCCGGACGACCTCGACGCTCCGCACGCCGATCCGGATCTCCCCCGTGCTCGCCCGCCGCTCCACGAGCCCCGCGGCATTCTGCACCCCCAGGACCGCGAGCTGCTTGCGGGCGCGGTGGATGTCCACGTTCACCTTGTTCATGTCCGTCGCCAGCATCCGGCATAACGCGTCACGCCCGAGCCAGCCTCGTTTTGCCGCCGGCGCGTCGTGATCCTCCAGCCATGCGCGGGCCAGCGTGACCAGAAGGTAATGGTGCGTGCGCGCCGGCAGCTCCGCCTCCCGCCCGCCCATCACCACCGTCGCCGCCACCTGCTCTTCATTCTGGCTCACGGCCAGCCGCAAATGGATGTTCTCCAGCGCAGGGCTCCGGATGTCGCTCTGCCAGGTCGCGCCGTCGAGCGGCGGGAGCTCCAGCGTCCAGGGCTCGCCTGCAATCGTGAGGACCTGTTGATCCTCGACGGGCTGCACATCGTCGCCGATCTCGGTCACCCAGTTGCCCTCGCCGTCCTCGAATACGCTCACGAGCGGCAGCTCCTCGTCCGGCAGGAGGAGCATGCCCCCCGAGGCGGCCCGCCGCGCGCCGCTCGCGTGGTGCCGCGCCGCCGCGCCCGGCGGCGAGCCCTCACAAAGCACGAACGTCGCGCCCGCGCCTCCCAGCGAAAATGCCATTCCCTCCGCGAGCGGCACCCGCTCACCGGGCGAAAGGCGGTGACCCCCCAGCCACGTCCCGTTCCGGCTCCCGAGGTCCCGCAGCTCCCACCGCCCGCCCGTCCAGTGCAAGCTCGCGTGCTCCGCGGAGACGCGCCGCTCGTCCACGCGCACGTCGCAGGCCGAATGCCGCCCGATCAGGCACCGCACGCCGAGGCTGACATACGCCTGTGTCGACTCGTTTTTGAGCGTCCCCATCCGCGCCCCCGAAGGATGGACCGCAGGCTACCATGCCCGCCGAGGCCCGTGTATACGCCATCATCATGGATCAAAGCCCCGGTCCTTCGGTGACGGTGGACGCCTCCGGCGAGACCGACTCCGGCGTGCGCGCGGCCCTCCCGATGGGCGCCGAGGAGCCGCCGCTTCCGCGCCGCTACGAGGACCTCGGCCGTATCGCCAGCGGCGGGGCCGGCGACGTGCGGCGCGTGCGTGATTTGTGGTTCGGGCGCGTGCTCGCCATGAAAGTGCTGCGCTTCGAGCACGTCGAGAACACGCGGATGCGCGCTCGATTCATCAGCGAGATCGAGCTCACGGCGCGGCTGCAACACCCGGGGATCATCCCCGTCCACGAGCGGGGCCAGTTCGACGACGGTCGGCCCTGGTTCACCATGCAAGAGGTCCGCGGACGCACGTTCGACGCCGTCATTGCGGACCTCCACGGGGCCGCGGGGCCGGAGGGCTTCGGGGCCGCGCCCTCGGGCTGGACCTTCCGCCGCGCCGTCGACGCGTTCGCGCGTATCACCCAGGCGGTCGCGTACGCGCACGGCGAGGGGATCCTTCATCGCGACCTCAAGCCGATGAACCTCATGGTGGGTGAGCAGGGCGAGGCCTTCGTCATGGACTGGGGCCTCGCGCGCCGCATGGGGGATCCGCTGCCGAGCGAGCTCGACGAGGACGGCGTGATCCACGAATCCGACGAAGGAGGCCTCACGCGCCACGGCGAGGTGCTCGGCACGCCCGCGTATATGCCGCCCGAGCAGGCGGGCGGCGAGCGCGACATGCATGGCAAGCCGAGTGACGTGTATGCCCTCGGCGCCATCCTTTATCACCTGCTCGCCGGGCGCCCGCCTTATCGGGGCAGCGGCCTCGCCGTCTGGCGGCAGGTGCTCGCGGGCCCCCCGATCCCGCTCGCCGAGGCGGCCCGGCCCGGCCTCGTATTACCGCGGGAGCTCGTCGCGATATGCGAGCGCGCCATGCAGCGTGATCCTGCCGCGCGGTACCCCGACGCCGCCGCGCTCGGCCGTGAGGTCCTCGATTGGCTCGACGGGGCGCGCCGCCGCGAGCAGGCCCGCCTCGCGCTCGCGGAGGCGGCGGCGCTCCTGCCCGAGATCGCGGAGCTGCGGGCGCGCGCGCGTGACGTCACGGCCCACGCGCGGCGGCTCATGGAGGCCGTGCGCCCCTACGATCCCGTGGAGCTCAAGCGACCCGCCTGGGCGCTCGAGGACGAAGCGTCACGTATTGCCGAGGACGCGGCGCTGCGCGAGGCGGCCCTGCTGCAAGCGGCGCACGGCGCGCTGATCCTGGACCCCGAGCTGCCCGAGGCGCACGACCTGCTCGCCGATCGCCATTGCGCCGAGCTCCTTGCCGCCGAACGCGCGCGCCGGCAGGAGGACGCGGCGCGCGCCGAGGCCATGCTCCGGACCCACGATCGGGGCCGATATGCGGCCATCTTGCGCGGCGACGGCGCGCTCTCGCTCGTGACCGATCCCGAGGACGCCGAGGTGCTGCTCTGCCGTTATGCCGCGCGCGACAGGCGCCTCGTGGCCGAGCCCTTGCGGCACCTCGGGCGCGCGCCGATCCGCGAGGCGGTCTTGCCCCGCGGCAGTTATCTCCTCGTGATCTCGGCGCCGGGGCGGGCGGAGGTGCGCTTGCCGGTATGTATCGAGCGCGGCGCCCACTGGAATGGCGCCCCGCCGGGCGAGGAGGGCCCTGGCCTCCTCGCGTTGCCCTTCTTGCACGAGCTCGGGCCGGACGATTGCTTCGTGCCCGCGGGCCATGTCGACATCGGCGGGGATCCGGAGGCGCCGGACAGCTTGCCTGGCCGGCGGGTATGGATCGACGCGTTCGTCTTGCGCCGCTTCCCCGTGACGAATGGTGAATACCTCGTGTTCCTGAACGCGCTGCTCGACGAGGGCCGCGAGGAAGAGGCGCTCGCGTGTGTGCCACGCGCCGCGCACGGGATGGCGGAGGCCAGGGACGAGCGGCCGCTCTTTGGTCGTGATGCTTCGGGGCGCTTCGTGCTTTCGGTCGACGAGGCCGGCGCGCGGCTCTCCTCGGCGTGGCCCGTGGCGTCCATCGATTGGCACGCGGCGTATTCGTACACGCGCTGGCTCGCGGCGCGGACGGGGCTGCCCTGGCGATTGCCGAACGAGCTCGAGCGCGAGAAGGCCGCGCGTGGGGTGGACGGCCGAGCCTACCCGTGGGGTGATTACCCGGACGCGACGTTCGCGTGTGTGCTCGAGAGCCACGCGGGCGTGCCGAGGCGCGTCGTGGTGGACAGCTATCCGGCCGACGAGAGCCCGTACGGCGTGCGTGGCCTCAGCGGCAACTCGCGTGATTGGTGCGGCAACGTGTGGCGGCGCGAGGGGCCGGCGATCGTGGGGGAGCGAGCGCTCGTCGACGAGGCGTCGCCGGACGATCCGGAGCACCGGGCGGTGCGTGGCGGCGGATGGAGCAGCGCGCTTCCTTTTGCGCGCGCGGCGGGGCGCTTTGGTCTTTTGCCTGGGATCCGGCGGGCGACGGTGGGGCTGCGGGTCGCGCGGAGCGTGACGAATCACGCGCCGACGCGCTCAGGGTGACTTCGAATCGGCGTACCACATCGTCCCGGAGCCGAGCGCCGAGACCTCGGTATACGACCCGCTCGGATCGTAGGACGGCCCCGGGGCCGTCGACTTCTCCTGATACCACCGCAGCGTCGTGATGGTCGCGTTCGGGGCCGTGCCGGTGATCGTGATCCGCACGTAATAGTCCTCGGTATCGTGCTTGTAGAGCCTGCCGGTCGTGAGGTCGGTGCCCACCTGGGTCCAAGTCGCCGCGCAATCCGCGACGAACTCCTGCGAGCTCGAGGGGGCCGCGGGCCGCGCGTCGGTCCAGGACTTGTCGCCGAGGTTGCTGACGACGAGCTCCTTCGCGTCCTCGAGCTGCGACTTGTCGACGAGCCAGTATTCCTTTCCGGCGCTGTACCCTGCGCCGGCGACGTTGGTCGCGATGATGTCGGCGAACCGCCGGCTCCCGTCCCATTCGATCCTGTAATACCGCCAATCGAGCAGCCCCGGGTCGAGCTGCGCGTTCAGCGGATGGATGCCACGGGACTCGTCACGTTTCTTCTCGTTTTGCATGCGCTCCCTCGTACCGGAGCGCGCGCGCCCCGTCAATTACAAGCCGGTTACACGGAGGGCGGGAGACAGGGCGGCGCGCGCAAAGCGGCGGCCGCCCTGTTCGAGCCCGAGCGTGGACCGCTCGGGGACGTGCTCACGGACGGTAGACCGTCACATAGGGGTCCCAGCTGATGGAGCGCACCTTCTGCCGGCCCTGGTAGATGTCGACGGTGAAGGAGTAAGCGAGCTTGAGGCTCGTCTCCTCGTCGCGGTTCGAGAGCTGCGTCGTGCACTCGACGAAGGGACGGTTGATGCCCTGCGTGCCGATGGACGCGGGCTTGCCGTCCTCGTTCTTGCCGGGGATGAGGTCGCCCGGGGGGTTGTAATAGGGGGTATCGCCGGCGCCGTTGTTGGAGGCCCAGTTCACGAGGTAGTTGCCGGCGTCCCCCTGGTTTTGCCCGGCGTTCGCGCCCCAGAGCCGGACGCTGCTGATGATGGCGTGATACATGTCGCCCTCGCCGCTGACGCCCTCGGAGAGCTGGAGCGGCTCCACGCGCCAGCGCAGGTTCTCGGAGGCCGGGACGCGGATCCAGAGCTCGTTCGAGCCCTGCGAGTTGCCCTGCACGATGGAGGGATCGGCGGCGAACATCTGCACGGTGCCCGTCTCGGCGTTGACGATGATCAAGATATCCTGAGCCATGATGGATGTTCCTCTCTGTTCGGTCTCGTGTGCATTGCAGGCGCGGCGTCTCGCGCTGCGCTTTCGACGATGGAGAGGATGTCACCGTTTTCGACGAAAGGCACTTACGCGGCCCTTACAGATCGGGGCGATGCCGGGGAGGGGCGGGGTCGAGCCGTGTAATGGATGTGTAATGGGCGCGGGCGGGGGTGCGGACCCGACGATGCGCCGGGCTCCGTCTACAGGCTACGCGCTACCAGGTGATGGGCTGCCCGGTATCGGTCACGAGCTGTCCACCGGCGTCGACCCAGGCCTGGGCGTCCGCGCCGATGTAGTCGCTATACGAAGCACGCCACTTCAAGGACTTCTTGAGGAGCGTGTGCACCCTCTTCGCCCACTTCCGGAAGGCCTCGCTCTTCTCCGTCCATTCGCGATCGGGACCCAGGAACGTGTCGACGTAATACAGGCGGCTCGGGCGAAGTGACTTCCCGTCGAAAGGGCAAGGACCGATCTCGATCACGGGCGAAGGGCTGTCCTGCACCCACCAGTAGCCCTGCTCGGGCAGGTGTAGCATCACGATCGCGTCCAGGTCCTCGGGCCGTGCGAGGTACTTGAAGTACCACGGCTTGCCGTTCTCGGAGAAGTTCAGCGAGTCCACGACGCGCGGCGATGCCGTGGGCGACTCCGAGAGGAGGATGATGAAGTCCGTCTTCGCCCGGAGCCGCTGCTCGAAGTCCGCCATGTCCTTGGGCGTCATGTAGAAGCGTGACTGGTGTCCCATGGCTCTCCTCACTTCTTCGTGTCGTTGTAGGGATGGAACTTGGGCCGAATGCCCTTCGCGCGCTCCACCTCGTCGATAGGCTTCCGCTCACGCGACACGGGCTGCCCATCCTTCCTCTGCTTCCCGACCTGGTGGAACTCAACCGGCTCCTTCGTGTTCCTGTCAACCCCGGCGACGTCCATGTAGCGCTTCTTCTTCGGACCGCCCGGGGTGTCGACGGGATACTCCTTCACCGGGTCGAGGCCGCGCTTCTTGATGTCCTTCGCGACCTCGTCCACCTTGTCCCGATGCGCCTTCCCCCCCTTCTTGCCATCCGGATTCGGCACGCGCCTCCCATTCGCCGCCGCGCCCGCATTCGCCGGTGACCCCTGCCCCGCCGCCCCGCCATTCGGCTTGCCGACCGTCTTCGTCCTCGTCTTGACGGTCGTGGTCCGCACGGGCCGGGGTATTTTCGCTCCCCCCACGCTCCCGCTCGCCGTTGACAACGACTGCCCATTGTGCTTCCCGGCGGGCTTCCCCGCATTCGGCGCGAAGTTCTTGTGCCGGGCATGGCAAACTCCCTGGGCGCACTCGTAGGCTCGGTCGAGCAGCGCCACATCCTCCGGCGGCAACCTCCAGGTCTTCTCATACACCCATACTTCACCCGGGTTTATCTCGCTCGGATGCTTCGGCAGGGGCGGCTCGACCGGGCGCGGCCCGGGGGGCGGCTGGTTCTCCGCCACGACGGGCTCCGGGCTTGGCCGCTTGATGAGGACCCTCGTGCAGGTACGGGAGCCCGTGCCGCCACGCCGCCGCGCCTGCCCCGCCTCGGGACAACGCTCGATCCGCTTCGCAATCGGCCGCGGCTTCGGCTTCGAGGGCTCGGCCTTTTTGGTCTCCTCTTTCTTCTTCTCGCCCTCACCCTCCACCTTCGCCACGACGACACGAGGCTTCGGCGGCGCCGGGCATTCGAGCCGATGATGCGGAATCGGCAAGAGCTTCGCGCTTCGGGGAGGGGCATTCGGGTCGAATACGTACACGGCGAGGCCATTTCGCCTCGCGAGGTCCACCTCCGAGGGCGCGGTCAGGGGATCGCCGCTGGCGGTGACGGCCCAGGACGCCTGATTCTTCGGCACATTCGGCGGACGCACGCAGACGTGAATGACGTTCGGCGCCTCGAAGACCCGGGCCATCATCGGGTCGCGCGACGGGGCGCACCCGGTCAAAACGCACAAGAATGCGACGAACGCCGCGACGACGAGCGTCGCGACGAAGAAATCCCCTCGTCTCATCTGGAATCCCCTCCTCGGATGAGGTCTGGCCCTATCTATCAAGGGGACGAACGGGTCGGGCAAGACAAAAGGCAGAAGGCTCGGACGTACCCTGTCCGGGTCGAGCCCCGACCCACCTGACCTGCCCCCTCCCCCGACCCAGGTCGAACCCCCTCCGCGGCGACCTTCCCCCACCCCGATCCTCGCTCGACCCCCCGCCGAGGTGCCCTCTCCCCTCGCCGCGCCTCACCCGAACCTCGACCGACCTGGCTTCCGCCCACCTCATTTCCTTCTCGCGCGAGAACAAAAATGGTCTCCGACCTCTTCGTTTCGCTCCCGCGCGCGAACATCGGACCCCTCGCCCCTCTCGAGCGCCGACGCGAGCCCGACGAGAGCTGCCCTCCGCCCTCCGAAGACGCGACACGAACCTCGATCAAAGAGGTCCCGCCCCTCTTCCTCTCGAACGTCGACGTCGACGCGGAAGGGCAACGACCTCCTCCCTCGTGACACGAGCGACGAAACAAGAGGTCCCGCCCCGCCTCACGCGGCGCTCGGGTCGCGCGTATCGAGCCCCGCGACCTGCTCGCATGCCGGTCGAGCGCGACGCGAAGACCCCCGCGCCCATTTTGGCCCGCGCGCGTGTTCCAAAGGAAGACCCCCGCGGCCACCTTCGCCCTCGCTCACGTCGCGCCTCGCGACCCCCGCCCCCTCCCGAACCGCCATCGTTGTCCCACCCCGAAAAGCCCCTTGCCTTCTTCGTCGTGTTTCGGGCAACATGCGTCCGGGCTCACGACCTCCTGCGTTGCGCATCAACCGCCGAAAGGACCGCCCGCATGACTCCCCTCCTCGCCTCTCTGCTCACCTTTTACACCTTCTCGACCGGCCGCCGCCTCTTCGCCCTGTACCAGGTGCGGAAGCTCGCCCTCGTCGCCGGGCATTCGGACGTCGTCCTGCACGTGGACGAGGCGATCACGCACGACAAGGACACGCGCGCGCTGGAGGCGAAATGGGCGGGCCGCAAGCTCACCACCTATTCCCCCGAGGCCAGGCAGCTCGATATCTACGTGGACGCCGCGATCACGGCCTTCCGCGACGGGGCGGAGGCGCAGATCCGGGCGTCGGCGCCGGACGATCCGCTCGCGGAGGCGGCGCAAAAGATGCTCACGGTCCTGCTCCCGAAGGGCGCGGGCGGCGTCACGTCCCTCCCCTTCGTGGAGGAGCTCGCCGAGGTGAACCGTATCCTCGATCGTGTCGCGCAGCCCGATTACAACACGCTCGTGACCGAGCTCGGCCTCACGCGGCAGGTGGCGCGCCTGAAGAACCTCGAAGCGCAATACCGCGCCGCCATCGAGGGGCCGGGCGGGGTCCTGACGTTCGCCCACGTGAAGGACGCGCGCGCGAAGGGGCAATCGCTGATGCTCCAGGCCGTGGCGCTCATCCTCGGCAAATACCCCTCCGACAACGAGGCGGACGTGAAGGCGCGTGGCGCGCTCCTCGAGCCGATCCTCGTGCAGAATGAGGCGATCCGGAAGTATCTGCGCGAGCGCAAGCCGATCGAGGACGTGAATCCGGAGACGGGGGAGATCGAGCAGGGGGGCGACGCATAGGGGAGAACCCAGGAGCCCCCGTGCCCAACCGCCTCCCTTTCTGGAAGCCCTTTGGCCTCCTCTTCGCCATGGGCGCCCTCGGCATCACGAGCCTCGTGCCCATCCTCGTCCCGCAATTGCAGCGGCAAATCGAGACCCTCGCCGCCGGCAAGCCCCTCCCTCCCCTGCCCGTCCTCGTCGCCGCTTCGCTCCTCCAGCCGCTCCTCCTCCTCGCATTGGCCGTCGCGGGAGGCGTGGCCCTCGCCCCGCGATTGCGCCTGCGGTCCCACCTCGCCGCGTGGGCGGCAGACCATCCCGCCGAGACGCGCCCCTTCGCCAGAGAGGTGCCGATCGCCCTCGGCCTCGCCCTGCTCACCGCGCTCCTGATCCTCGCCATCGACCATTTCACGCTCCCTGTCCTGGGCGAGGCCGGGCGCAATCTCCGTATCACCAGCGGGCGGACCCTCGGCTTCACGGTCATGGGCGTCCTTTATGGCGGGATCACCGAGGAGCTCCTCATGCGCTGGGGGCTCGCCACCTTCCTCGCCTGGATCCTCTACAAGATCGGCGGCAAGCCCGAAGAGCCCCCCGCCGCGTGGATGCTCGCGACCGCCGTCGCGCTCGCCGCCGTCCTTTTTGGCGCAGGTCACCTGCCCGCCGTGATCGCGCAAGGAATCCCGCTCTCGCCCCCCGTCGTGGCGCGTATCCTCGTTTTGAATGCATTGGCCGGCCTCGCCTTCGGCTGGCTCTACGTCCGCCGGAGCCTCGAGGCCGCGATGCTCTCGCACGCCGCGGTCCACGTCCTCTGGTCCGCCGTCGCGCTCGTCGCCTGATCGGATAACCCGGCCCACCTCCGGCGCCCCCGACGGATAACGATGCCTGGTCACTCGGGCAACCACCATCCACCACGCGGGGCGCACGAAATGAGCCTTTTCGGCGGCCCTTCCCGTCTTGCACCCCTGGCGCGTCTCGTGCACTCTGCTTTCGCAGTCGTGCGTCCGTGGACACGGCCCGGGGAACCCGAGCCCCCCGGAGCCAGAGCTTCCGCCAAGGAGACTTTACATGCCGTCCTTCTCCAGAAATGCAATCGTCTTGCTCCTCGCGAGCCCGCTGCTCGCCTCCGTCATTGCGGTCGGCTGTAGCGACGATCCCCAGACGAATACCTCCGGCTCCGGCGCGAGCGGCTCCGGCGCGAGCGGCGGCGGGATCTCCACCGGCGGCATGGGCGGCACGGGCGGCACGGGCGGCGCAGGCGGCGGCGTGGGCGGCACGGGCGCCTTCGACGCAGGGCCCGATGGCTGGGGCGGGCCGGACGGCGGCTTCGTCCAGGCCGCGTGCGTCAACCAGGTCTATCAGTGCGGCAACACGATCGACGACGACGGCGACGGCCTCATCGACTGGCAGGACCCGGAGTGCCTCGGCCCCTGCGACAACACCGAGACCGGCCTCGGCGTCGGCATCCCCGGCGGCAGCGGGCCCGCCTGCACCCAGGATTGCTTCTGGGACTCGAACTCGGGCTCCGGCAACGACGAGTGCTACTGGAACCACCAATGCGACCCGAAGTCCGTCGGGCCGGACTACTACCCCGAGTGGTGGAACGGCGCCGCGTGCCAGTACAACCAGAACGCGAACACGCCGGGCACCGGCCTGAGCTGCGACGAGCTGCTCAACAACCAGCCGGCGACCTGCGAGCAGATGTGCCCGGACCTCACCCCGAACGGCTGCGATTGCTTCGGCTGCTGCGTGCTCTACAAGAATGGCCAGGAGTACGGCCCGGTCTGGCTCGGCACCGAGGACGGCCTCGGCAACTCCGCCTGCACCCTCGACGCCCTCGGCACGCCGGACCAGGACAAGAAGTGCTCCCCCTGCACGCAGGTGAAGGGCGCCTGCTACAACGAATGTGGCAAGTGCGAGCTCTGCGTCGGCAAGGACGAGCTGCCGCCCGAGTGCTTCGAGACGCCCGACGGAGGGACGCCCGACAGCGGCACGGACGCCGGCGACCCCCCCGCGCAGTGCGAGGACGGCGTCCAGCCCTGCGGCCTGCCCGGCCAGGACCCCTGCGACGCCGGCTTCTACTGCCTCACGGGCTGCTGCATCGAGCAGCCCAAGTGACAAACTCCCCCCCGGGCACGATTTCGGTGTAAGTAGCGACCGCCTGGGCCCGTCTCTAGCCCGAGGCATCGGTGAGCCGTATCGTCGGCCCCGAGCGTCTCCCGAGGTGCGGCAACGCCGCCGCGCTCCCGAACCACGGCAGCATAGATTTCCAAGGAGCCAACCATGCGCCTCTCGATGATCGTCCCCGTGGCCCTGCTGGGCCTCTTCGCCGTCGGCTGCGGCGGCAGCGACACGCCCGACCCGAACGACCCGTCGCAGCAGCAGAACCAGTACGCGGGCCAGCAGCCGGGCTCCTACAACCCGAACCAGTACCAGCAGCCCGGCCAGTACCAGCAGCCCGCCCCCACGGCGACCACGGTCACGCCCGCCCCGACGACGCCCGCCCCCGGCGGCGCCGCCGCCGGCGCCCCCGCCACCCCGATCGCCCCCGCCGCCGCCCAGGTCGCGACGCTCGCCCTCCAGGGCATCGCCGCCTCCGAGGCGCCCGGCATGCAGCCCGATGGCGCGCCCTTCGCCGCCCAGTTCCAGGAGGGCCAGGTCCTCGAGCAGGCGATCAACATCGAGGCCGGCAAGTGCTACACGGTCATCGGCTCCGGCGTCGGCATCCAGCAGCTCGACATCCAGCTCGTCCTGCACGCCGCGCCCCTGCCCCCGCAGGTCCTCGCCCAGAGCTCGGGCCAGGGCGCCACGGCCGTCCTCGGCGGCAAGGCGAACGGCTGCTTCAAGAACCCGCTGCCCGTCGGCGGCCCCGGCAAGATCATCGTGAAGGCCACGGCCGGCGCCGGCCTCGCCGCCGCCCAGATCTACAAGAAGTAGCGCCCCTCCAGGTTCTCGCCTCTCCAGGCTCTCCCCTTCCCCCACGATTTCCCGCATTTACGCGGCGTCCCCGCCCCCCTCCGCGCGTGCACGTCTTGCCCGAGCCGACCCGACCAGGGGCGGCCCGAAGTTCGCTAGCGCACCCGACCACTCGGGTTCGCCGCGAAGATGCACAAATCCTTTCCCATTGCGCTTGTCGAGGGTGACGCCCGTCCCGGGCGCGAGGGCGGCCACGCGCGGCCCACGTTCGAGCACGAGGCGACCTTCCACGTCGAAGGCCTCTCCTGCCGGAGCTGCGCCCGACACGCCGAGCAAGCCTTGCGCGCCCTGCCAGGCGTCCGCGCTGCGTCCGTGGGGTTCTTCGGCGAGATCGCCCAGGCCATCTACGACGTACGCGTCACGAGCGAACGCGAGATCGTGGCCGCCATGGCGCAACGCGGCTTCACGCTGACGGCCGCCGCGGGCGCACCACCCAGCGAACGAACGCGGCTCGACGCCGGTCGGTTCGGCCTGGTCGTCGCGCTGCTCGCGAACCTGCTCGCCCTCGCCTCGTGGAGGCCCACGCGCGCGCCCGAGCGCGAGATCGCCTGGGTCGAGCTCGGCTTCACGCTGCTGCTCTTCGCCGTGGCCGGCACCCCGCTCTTCCATCGCGCCCGCGCCCTCGCGCGGCGCGGCGTCGTCGGCCGCGAGGTCGTCACGCTCGCCTGCGCCTCGATCGTGTTCGTGCTCGGCGTCGCCGCGATGGCCTTCGATCCGAGCCGATCCGCCTCCCTCACGGAGAGGCTCGCCCGCCTCGGGCTCGAGCTCGACGGCGTCGCGCTGCGGGCCTTCGAGGCCTCGGGCGCGATCCTGGGCTGCGCGATCCTCGTGCTCTTCGCGCACACGGCCTTGCTCACGCGCGCCTTCCGCGGCCTCTCGCGCGCCGCCGCGGCCCGCGACGCCCGCGTGCGCCGCATCGGCCCGAACGGCGTGGACGAGCGCGTCGCCTGCGCCTTGCTCGCGCCCGGCGACCGCGTGCGCCTCGGCGAAGGCGACGTCGCGCCCGTGGAGATCGCGCTCGAAGGCGCCGCGCGGGTCATGCTGCCGGACGGACGCGCCGAGGACCGGGCGAGCGGGCAGATCGTCGAGACCGGCGCGCGGCTGCTCTCGGGCGAGGTGACAGGCCGCGTGGTGCGGGCCCCCTGCTCGGAGGTCGCCGCCGCGGCCGACGCCGAGGTCCACCGCGCCGCGCTGCGCATCGAGCGGGACGCGCGGCAACACCGCGGGAAGTCGTTCGCGCACGTGGCCTCGCTCGCCCTGTCGGTCGCGTCCGTCTCGTTCGCCGGCTTCGCGTTCGTCGTGCACGCGCTGCTCGGCCGAGGCCCGTTCCACCCGGATGGTTACCTCACGGCGATCGCGGTGCTCATCGGCGCGTCCCCCGCGGCGTTCGTGATCGTGCTGCCGGCGGCGCGGACGATCGCGGTGCTGCGGGCGCGCGCGGCGGGCGTGGTCGTCAAGGATCCGGCTGCGCTCGAGGGCCTCGCGACGGCCACGGTCGCCTGCTTCGACAAGACGGGCACCGTGACCCTGGGGACGCCGCGGGTCACGCGCCTCGCCTGGCGCGAGTTCCCGGACATCTCGATCCTCGAGGACGTGGCCGCGCTGGAGATGGCCGCGACGCACCGCGCGGGCCGCGCCATCGCGCATCACCTCGTGGTGGCCGGCGTGCGCCCCTCCACGCTCGACGAGCCCGCCGACGTGCGGCCCGACGGCGTGGTGGGCCGGTCGCGCGGCGCGCTCGTCGAGGTCTCGGCGGCGCGGCGCGGGGATCCTCTGCCGCCGGACGCGCGGGAGGGCGCGAGCCTGGTCTGCGTGCGCCGCAATGGGGTCGTCGAAGCCTGGTTCGAGCTCTGGGACGGGCCGCGGGTCGGGGCCGAGCGGGCCTTCCGCGCCCTCTTCCAGCGCGGGCTCGGCTGCCGTCTCGTGAGCGGCGACGGCCCCGACGCGACGCTCGCGCTCGCGCATCGGCTGGGCGTCCCGGCGCTCGGCGGGCTCGGCCCGGCGGAGAAGGCCTCGCACGTGCGTGCGCTGCAGCAGGCCGGCGCGCGTGTCCTCCACATCAGCGACGGGCACGAGGACCGGGCGCGCAAGACGCCGGCGGACGTCTCGCTCGCCGTCGCCCCGGGCGCCTTGCCCGTGGCCGTACCTGCGCCCCTCGTGCTCTGCGACGACCGGCTGGAGACCGTCGCGTGGCTCGTCGATCTCGCGCGGGCCCTGCGGGCGACGCTCCGGCAAACGCTCCTCGTCTCGGGCGTGTACAACGCGGCCGTCATCCCGCTCTGCGCGGCGGGGTTCTTCAGCCCGCTCGAGGCCGCGGCGCTGGCCCTCGGCGAGGCCTTGATCCTCTGCGGAAATGCGGCTCGCCTCCTGGTTTCGCCCGGGCTACCCGGCAAGGCCGCGGGCTCGCCGGGTTTGCCCGCCGCGGGCGCTCTCTCGCACGTCCGGACAGACCACGTCCCCCTTCCGCCCTGACGAACCAGCGAAGATCACGCGAAGAGAGGTCGCCGCCGGCCTCGCTCCGGGGTAAACTCCCCCCCGATGCGCTTACCTTTCCGTCTTTCATGGTTTGTCCTCTTCGCGACGGCGGGGCCGGCGCTGCTCGGCTGCGCCGAGAGTGACGACGAGGCGCCCGCGGTGACGCCGTGGTCGCCGCCCGTGGAGGAGGCTCCCAAGACGCAGCTCCTCTTCACGAACGAGGGCACGCTGAACCTGGGCATGCGCGAGCAGGCCACGATCACGGTGCGAACGGAGCCGCCGACGTCCTCGGAGGTGTGGTTCGTCCTGCTCGGGGATTCGCTCGACGCGACGCTCGATCGCGTGGCGGCCCCGATGAACGCGGAGGGCGCCGCGACGGTGCAGATGCGCGCGCCGAACAAGGCGACGAGCTTCACCCTGCGCGCGTGGATCAAGGACGGCCCCGCGGCCGAGCTGCCCGTGACGGTGAGCGGCGACGGCTTCGCGACGCTCGAGGTCGTGCCCACGTACAAGGGCAAGCGCGACGTCACGACCTGGACGGTCAGCGTGCTGCCGCGCTCGACGTGCGAGGCGGTCGCGCCGCTCCTGCCGGACGACGCGCCGGCCGACATCGTGATGAGCGCGCCCGCTTCCGAGCCGCTCTTCGTGGAGAAGGCCCCCGTCGGCCCGACGCTCGCGGTCTCGGTGCGCGCCGGCCGTTACGCGTGGGGCTGCGCCACGGCGAGTGGCCTCATCGCGGGGACGACGGAGAAGATCAAGGTCAACATCATCGACAAACCCATCGTCGTCGGGAAGACCGACCTCGACGTGAGCTTCGTGTTCACGCCCGCGGCGACGCCGTGGGGCTCGATGATGACCGCGGCGGGCAAGGACTTGCTCCAGCGATTCGCGCCCGCGGGCGCGGAGGCCTCGACGTGGCTGCTCGACGAGATGGCCGCGCGCGTCTCCGAGCTCGATGGAGCGCTCTTCGCCGACGCCCGCGCGGCGAGCGGCTGGGACACGATCACGAAGGACCACCTCGCCGCGCAGCCGATGACGCTGCGCGCGGCGATCGAGGCGTTCCTCGCGCAGGGCTCGAGCGCGCCGCCGGGCGAGCTCACCGGGCGTTTGACCGCGCTCACGGCGGTCCCCGGCTACGGGAGTTTCTCGCCGTCGCGCCTCGGCGTCGTCCCGGCCGACGAAGCCGGCATGCCGGGCACGCACCTCGTGAAGATCGCGTCCGAGCCGGGGGACAACATCGCCACGAGCGCAGAGCTTTTCTGGTTGCCCACGCGGTACGTGGGCGGCGTGTGCAAGAGCGTGGCGCTCGAAGGCGCGCCCGAAGGCACGACGATGGGGGACGCGCTCGCGACGATCGCGGGCTGCGACGCGCTCGGCCAGGCCCTCGGCAGCTTCGGCGCTTGTGACGCCACGTGCCTCGCCGGCCTCTGTCAGGAGGCGCTCACCGCGCGCTGGGACGCGGCCCAGGATGGTTCTGCCATCCAGGGAAAAATCGGCCTCGTCCAGATCTTCGCCGCGGCCGGCGCGAAGGTCGACGACATCGCGGTGCCCGTCTCGCTCCAGGGATCCTGGGTGGGAAGCGTGACCGACGGCGCGCTCGTCGCGTCGATCGAGAAGTCGCCGGTCACGGGCGCGCTCCCCGCGCTCCCCGAGGAGATGCCCCCCGCGCCCGACCCCGACCCCGAGCCCGAGCCGGAGCCCGAAGTGCCGTCGCCCTGAACGGGGCATTCTTCGGTATCCTCCCGACCCCATGACGACCGCTCGCCTATGGGGCTTTTCTTCCACGCGTTTCCGCGCGGCTTCCGTCCTCGCGCTCCTCGGCGCGCTCGGCGCCGTCGCCGCGCCGAGCTGCACCACCGAGACCACCCCGCCCACGAGCTCCGGCGGGACCGACCCGACGCTCCGGCCCGGTGATTTCTGCTCCGCGCCGTCGCCCGACGTGGTCAAGCTCCGCTTCGAGCCGAGCCGCGTATTCGTCGCGAAATGCGCCGAGGGCGCGGCGTGCGCCACGCGCACGGTCCGCCTCGTCGCCGAGCCCGACTTCTGCACCAAGACCCCGATCCGCTTCGAGACGTCGAGCGCGGACATCACGCCCGCGCCCGCAGGCGACACGCTCGACCTGTACAAGGCGGGCGTCGACGTCGCCGTCGCCGCTGGCAAGACGGGCGGCAGCGCCACGGTGAAGGCCTTCTTGCCCCGCGGCGACGGCACCGAGGTGGAGGCCACGCTCGAAGTCGAGGTGCTCGACACGTCCGGCGCGGCCGACGTCACCTGCGCCGCGGGAGACGGCGCGACGGGCAAGGTCGAGGGCGGCAAGACGATCACGGCGAAGGGCGGCCTCGCGGCGGCGAGCCTCGGCCTGCCCGAGGGCGCGAGCAACCCGAACAGCGGCAGCTACCTGTGGAGCGTCGCGCCGTTCGACGCGACGATCGCCTGCGGCGAAGCGACGCTGCCGACCGGCTACGATCCGCTCGGCCCGCCCGTCACGTTTGGCCCCGTCGCCTCGAGGTTCCAGCGCGACGTGCCGATGACCATCCCGGTGAACCCCGCGCGTCTGCCGGAGAAGGCGCGCCTGCGCCACGTCTCGGTCGCGTATTCGGGCCCGGCCTTCAAGGAGCCGCGCGTGGTGCCGGTCGCGGACGCGCGTTTCGTGAAGGTCGGCGACACGTGGGCGCTCTCGTTCAAGGCGCCGCGGCTCGGCACCTACCAGGCCGTCGTGGCGAAGGACGCCGGCACGAACACGTATCCGCGCAGGTTGACCCACCGCGCGATCCTCGGCGTCTCGATGGGCGGCGGCGGCACGGCCATGTTCGGCATGCGCCACCACCACCTCTTCGACGCCCTCGCGCCGCTCGGCGGGCCGGTCTCCTGGACGTGGATGCTCGACGCGGTGAAGCGCCACTACGTCGGCGGGTTCCGGCCGATCCAGAAGGGCACGGTGCTCGGCGACATCCCGATGGAGCCCACGCTCTGCCAGACGAACGCCGAGTGCGCGGCGGACGAGACGTGTATCGGCGTGATCGACGGATCACCCGGCAAGTGCGCGTGGATCCTGCCGCCGCGTGATCCGTACGAGCACACGCAGGTCTTCAACCAGTGGTGGTTCGAGTACCCGCGCACGGGCACCGGCGGCAGCTTCAACCGCGGGGCGTACGTGCAAATCTTCCGCGACCTCGCCGTCATGTTCGGCAACCCCAACGGCGAGAACCTCACGCCCGGCGCGGAGAACCTGCCCGCCGGCGTTCGCCCGGACGATGCGAGCCAGACGGGCGGCCGTCCCACGGACGAGTGCACGCTCTGGGTCGATCCGCTCGACGGGCCGGACAAGGAGAAGCAGCAGGAGCTCGAGCAGAACTGCCCGATCGAGCGCTGCGCGAACACGCTCACGCTGACGAGCTACTTCGACGACGAGTTCAACCCCGACGGCACCTTCCCGGTGATCACGGTCTGCGACGGCTCGCCGCAGAAGCAGGAGCGCTCGCCGTACGCGAACTGGTGGACCGACGAGGGCAACACCTACCCGCTCGAGCTCGCGCTCGCGGTCGACTACAACGGCAACGGCAAGCGCGACGAGATGGAGCCGATCATCCGCGCCGGCCACGAGCCGTTCGACGACGTGGGCAAGGACGGGATCCCGAGCACGATGGAGCCCGGGTACATGCCGGGCGTGAACGAGGATCCGGCCGGCGACGACTACGACGCGCAGTACAACCCGAGCGGCACGGAGGGCAACATGCGCTTCGACGCGGGCGAGCCCTTCCAGGACGTCGGCCTCGACGGCGTCGCCGGCACGAAGCAACAGCCGCCCGGGGGCTGGCAGCAGGAGGGCGACGGCTACGACGTCGGCGAGGGCGACGGGAAGTTCACGGTCGCGAGCGGGCTCGACCGGTTCTGGGAGCGCGACGCGCACTCGATCGTCCACCGCATCACGCGCGAGGCGCCGCCCGGCGGCGAGCTCGACGACGCGGCGCTTCGGCGCATCGACGTGTGGACCGACGGCGGCACGCGTGACCTCTTCAACTTCGCGGTGAGCGCGCAGCACCTCGCGGGCGCGTTCGGCGCGCGCAAGCGGAGCGTGACGTACTTCTCGGACTTCACGCAGCACCCCGAGCTCGAGCCGGGCAACTTCAACGCCTACGCGCCCTCGCGCGTGCCGTACGCGGACCTGCCCGGCATCGTGCTGCAGCGTTACGGCAAGCTCGATCCGACGGCCGCGGACATCGAGAGCGGCAGCGGCCAGCACGTGGGCACGGCGAACGAGCTCGTGGCGCGCCTGCAGAGCGCGCTCTACTTCATCGGCTCGCGCTGGCCCGATCCGGAGCTGCGCACGCTCGTGCTCGAGAGCAACGACGACGCGGATCCGGACGCCGAGCCGTGCGAGGTCGCGGGCGCTTGCAACTTCGAGTTCAAGTCGTCCTTCGGCCGCGTCGGCCCGGTCAGCGTGGCGCTGCCGCCCGGTTATGCGCACAAGGACCAGAAGGAGCGGCGTTACCCGGTCGTCTACGCGCTGCACGGCTACGGCCAGGAGCCGCAGGATCTCGTGGCGGCGTCGGCGTTGATCAAGACGTTCATGAACGCGCCGACGGACAGCACGGAGAGCCGGCTGCCGAAGATGATCATGGTGTTCGTGGACGGCCGCTGCCGCACGGGTCCGGACGGCAAGGCCGAGTGCATCCGCGGCACGTTCTTCGGCGAGAGCCCGCTCGCGAGCGGCGCGAAGCTCGAGTCGTGGTGGCTCGAGCTCATGAACCACATCGACACGAAGTACCGCACGATGGGCGAGTCCGAAGCGATGTGGACCGAGTAAGTTGGTGGTCTACGCTTGGGGGCTACGCTCGGACAAGCCGAGCTACACCCCCAAACGTGGTCTACGCTTGGGGGCTACGCTCGGACAAGCCGAGCTACGCCCCCAAACCCCCCATCACATTGCTACGACCCGACGATCCCCGCCTCAGCCCGATTTCGCTCACGCCGATCGGGATCCTGCGCACGCCGTTCCCCGATCGCGTGAGCACGCCGCGCCAGCCGCACGCCTCGGAGGGCGCGGAGGGCCGCATCGAGCTCGCCGCCGGCCGCGGCCTCGAGCACGCGGTGAGTGATCTCGAAGGCTGGGAGTTCCTCTGGGTCGTCTTCCTCTTCCACCTCAACAAAGGCTGGAGGCCGAAGGTCCTGCCCCCGCGCAGCGCCGGCAAACGCCGCGGCGTCCTCGCCACGCGATCGCCCCATCGGCCGAACCCCATCGGCCTCTCGCTCGTGCGCCTCGTCTCCGTCGAGAGCCTCGTGATCCACGTTCGCGACGTGGACATGATCGACGAGAGCCCCGTGCTCGACATCAAGCCCTACATCCCTTACGCGGAGGCGCGGCCCGGCGCGCGCACGGGCTGGCTCGAGCCACTCGCGGCCCCGGACGAGCACGCGGGCGAGGCGCCGGCGGATCCCGAGCCAGGTTTCTCCGTCACCTGGAGCGCGCACGCCTCCACGCAGGCCGCGTATCTCCGCGACGAACACGGGATCGATCTCGTCGCGCCCGTCGATCGGACGCTGCGCCTCGGCCCGCAGCCGCACCCGTACCGCCGCATCCGCGCCCTGCCCGACGGCACGCTGCGCCTCGCGTACAAGGACTTCCGCGTCCGGTTCCGCGTCGATCGCCGCGACGTCACGATCCTGTCGATCGGGACGGGCTACCGCGAGCGCGATCTCGCGCTCTCCGACGATCCTGCCGTCGACGTGCATCGCGCGTTCGTCGCGCGGTTCGGCCGGGAGGATGGGGAGTCGAGGTGCTAGAAGGGCGCGTCATGCGACTTCATCCTCTCCTCGTGATCCTCGCGCTCCCTCTGCTCGCCGGCTGCGGCGGCGCGAGCGCCACGCAACCCGCCCCCAAGACGGCCGAGCCCGCGGGAGGCGCCCACGCGCACGGCGGCCATCACGGCCATCACGGCCATCACGGGCACGGCGGGCCGCTCGTGCATCGCTTCGAGAAGGCCGAGGACTGGGCCAAGGAGTTCGACGATCCGGCGCGTGACGCCTGGCAGAAGCCGGACGAGGTCGTCGCGGCGCTGCGCCTCTCGCCCGGCATGACCGTCGCGGATCTCGGCGCGGGCACGGGGTACTTCGAGCCGCACCTCGCGCGTGGCGTGGGCCCGAGCGGCAAGGTGCTCGCCCTCGACGTCGAGGCCGACATGGTCCGTTACCTGCGCGAGCGCGCCGCGAAGGAGAAGCTCGACAACGTGGAGGCGCGTCAGGTCGGGCTCGCCGATCCGGGCCTCGGCCAGGGCACCGTCGATCGTGTGCTCATCGTCGACGTCTGGCACCACATCGACGGACGAAAGGACTACGCCGCGAAGGTGCGCGACGGCCTGAAGCCCGGCGGCCTGCTCGTCATCGTCGACTTCACGATGGAGGCCACGAAGGGCCCGCCGAAGGAGCACCGCATCACGCCCGAGGCCATGATCGCCGAGCTCGCGTCCGCGGGCCTCGAAGCCGAGGTCGTCCCGGAGACCTTGCCCGATCAGTACATCGTGGTCGCGAAGAAGCCCTGAGCGGCTAGCGCCGGCTGCACACGAAGCTCCACCGTCGCCCCGTCGATCGCTCCGTCGCCGCGAGTGGCACCGCGGCCGGCTGCGCCGGTCTGTCCGCCGGCCTCGCCTTCGCCTCCGCATGCGGCAGGAACGTGCCGTCGAGGCGCGCCGCGATCCCCTCCACGCACGCCTGTCCTGGATCGAGCCGCAGCCGCATCTCGACCGAGTCGAACGTCCCCCGGCCGCCCGGCGTCTCGAGCGACGGCGACACGTCGAGCGACGTGTCCAGGATCCAGCCGTCCTGCCCTTCCACGCAGCGCGGCGGCAGCGCGCCGCCGAGGTCCCGCTTGCCGAGCGCGATGGGCTCGGAGACCACGCCCGTCTCCGGATCCACCGGGTGCACGTACATCCCGCCGAAGCGCTCGCCCGGCTCCGGGATGCTCGTGACGAGCAGGCCGAGGCCCGTCCCGAGCGCGCGACGCACGAGCCGCGGCGGCTCCGGCATCGTGTACCGCGAGGGGCTCGGCCGATGGAACGACGACACGAGCCGTATCACCCCGAGATCCACGCGGTAGAGCGACACCATGTCGTACGACGTGCCCTGCGCGAGGAAGAACCAGCTCTCGCCGACCCGCACCGCGCCCAGCGGCAACGGCCGCGAGAGGCCCGTCGTGCGCCCCGCCGCGTCCCGGAGCAGCAGCACCGGCTGCCCCTCGCTCGCCGCGAGCAGCGAGCAGCTCGTCCCCCGACACACGTGCGAGAGCGCGTGACGCCCGCTCGGATCGAGGAACGAGCCCCACGACGCGAGCGGGTACGAGCCGATGCCCATGCCGTCGGCCGTCGCGCTCTCGTCGGGCCAGGGCGGCGCGCTCGTCGCCGTCGAGCGCACGCCGCCCGCGGGATCGAAGCGATCGTCGAAGCGGACCAGAAAATGCCCCGTGCGCGCCCAGTCCGAGCCCTTCTTGCCCCAGGCGTACGCGCGCAGGCTCACGAGGTCGTACGGCGCGCCGTTGTCGATCCCGATCTCGTCCTTGTCGAGCGTCGGCGCGGGCATGTTGCGGAACGTGCTCCAGGGCGTCTTCAGCGGCTGCGGCGACACACGCCCGAAGCCCCCGAAGCCCCCGAAGCCGCCCATGCCGAACGTGCCCGACGACCGCGGCGGCGGCGTCGGCGCCTTCTTCACGGGCTTGTCCGGCAGCGGCTCCGTGACGGGTTTGCCCACGTGCGCGCACGTGAGCCGCACCGTCGGCGTCGTCTTCATCGGCACGTAGAGCGAAGGCGGCGCCTCCGCCGCGCGTAGATCGCCGGAGATCGCGGGCTTGCCCCAGCCCACGCGGACCCAGCCCGCGAGCACGCAACCGACGGGGCCGCAGGCGCGCGTGGGCGCGTCGCCCGGCGCGACGTCGTGCTCGGGCATGTCGAAGACCTTCCACGTCATGCCGCCGTCGGTCGACTCCGCCGAGCGCCCGCCCTCCCCTTGCGAGAGCGCGAAGCGCCCCGAGACCACCACGCCGTTCTCGTTGTCGCGCGCCTCCCCCGCGGTCACCGCGCCGTCGAGTTTGACGCGCACGCCGATCACGGGGCCGCCTGCTTCCACCCAGCCGCCGAGCACGCCCGGCTCGCGCTCCTCGAAGCCCTCGAGCCACATCCCGCGCCGGAGCTCCCGCGCCACGCTGCGTGGCTTCTGCGGCAACACGAGCGGCACGTTCGTCATGTCCGATCCCTTCAGGATCGTGAGCTGCCCCGTGCTGCCCGCGCGTGGCGGCACGAGGATCGCGACCCGCTCGTCCGAGAGCGCCACGACCCGCTCGACGCCGAGATCCCCCTTCACCCGCACCTCGCGTGTCGCCCCGCTCGCGGCGCGCACGCAGTAGACACGTGTATCACTCGCCGCGCCCGCGTCCTCCTCGCCGCACGGCCCGCGGACCACGAGCGCGCCCTGGCCGTTCGGCGACACGAAACGCGGGCCCTTGAACGAGAGGACCTTCTTCATCACGAGCGGCGGCGCGAACGTGTACACGTTCGTTGGCCCCTCCCGCTCGCCGCAGACGAAGCCGTACGAGGCGCCCACGCGCGTCGCGTGGCAGCTCGCCTCCCGCTCGGGGAACGCCGTGAGGTTCAGATCGACGATCGCGCCCGTGTCGAGCGAGACCCGCGCGAGCGCCCCTTGCCTCGCGACGACGGCCGTGCGTGGCGAGTCCGGGAAGCCGTCCTCCACCGCGGCGCGTAGCACCTTCTTCCCGAACGGCCCCTTCGGCGCGGCGGGCGTCGTGTCGTCGCCCTCGTCGTCGGTCGCGACCTGGCTCGCGCGGTACGTGAGGTTTCCGCGCGCATCGAGCACGTACTTGCCGCCCGTGACGAACATCGTCGGCTCGCCGTCCACGACCGAGATCGCGGCGGGGCGCTCGGGCAGGTGGAGCGGCCTCCAGGTCGCGCCCGCGTCGAACGTGGCGAGCACGCCGCGCAGATCGGCGTCGACGACCCCCGAGAACCCGTCGGCGAACGCGAGCCCCCCGTACGCGGCGGCGGGCGGCAGCGGCGCGAGGGATCGCACCTCGCCCGTCTCGGTGTCGACCGCGACGAGTTTTCCGTTCGACGCGAGCCTGAGGTAGAGCCTGTCGAACCCCGGCACGACGTCCGTCGTGGTCGACGAGAACTGCACGAGCGGCCGGAGCTTCCCGAGCCACGACGAGGCGCGCCAGAGCTGCGTGCCTCCGCCGGAGGTCGCGTGGAAGACGAACCCGCCGCCGAGCCGGCTCGGCAGCTCGACGGAGCGCACGTGACCGAGCGGCAGGAGCTCGTTCGCCCGCTCGGTCCTTCCGTCCTCGTACGTGACGAGCCGCATGCGATCGACGAGCACGCGCCGCGCGCCCGCCTCGTACGCGATGACCCCGCGATCGCCGCGCACGTCGGGCAAGAGCCGCGAGGGCGAGACCATCGGGACGAGTTTTCCGGGGACGGCGGCGGGCTTCTCCGCGGGCGACGCGGACCCCTTCGTGGCGCCGCCCGACGCGCCGGATTTGCAGCCTGTCACCGGGAGCGTCGCGAACGCGAGGAGCGCGACGAGGCTCGAAGCGCGGGATGTACGGCCTCGCATCACGGCCATGCTAGCGCGCGGCTCGCCGGCCCGCAGCGTTCTTGCGTGGACCGCGGCGCGTGCGCTAGAGCGGGCGCATGTCGTGTGTCGTTGCTGTCGTGGGCGCCACGGGCGTGGTGGGGCGGGAGATGTTGCGGACCCTGGAGCATCGGCGCTTCCCCGCGACCGAAGTGCGCGCCCTCGCGTCGGCGCGCAGCGTGGGGAGCCGCGTGCCGTTCCGGGGCGGCGAGCTCGAGGTGAAGCTCGCCTGCGCGGAGGCCTTCGACGGCGTGGACATCGCGCTCTTCAGCGCGGGGGCCGCGGCCTCGCGTGAGCTCGCGCCGCTCGCGGCTCTGCGTGGCGCCGTGGTCATCGACAACTCGAGCGCGTGGCGCGCCGATCCCGCGTGTCCCCTCGTCGTGCCCGAGGTGAACATGGACGCCGCGAAGGACCGCCCGAAGGGCATCATCGCGAACCCGAACTGCAGCACGATCCAGATGGTCGTCGCGCTCGGCCCGCTGCACGCCGCCGCGCGGCTCAAGCACATCGTCGTCTCGACGTACCAGGCCGCGAGCGGCAAGGGCCACGCGGCGATGGACGAGCTCATCACGCAGACGCGCGAGCTCGCCTCGGGCGCCGAGCCCACGGCGAACGTCTTTCCGGGCTCCCTCGCGGGCAACCTCCTCATGGACTGGAAGAGCGGGAGCCTGCCCGACTGGTCGGAGGAGGAGCTCAAGATGGTGCACGAGACGCGCAAGATCCTGGGCGACGCATCGATCGGCGTGACGCCGACGACGGTGCGTGTCCCGGTCGTCACGGGCCACAGCGAGGCCGTACACGCGCAGTTCCACCGTCCGATGACGGCGAGCGAGGCGCGCGACCTCTTGCGCCGCGCGCCGGGTGTGCGGCTCTTCGACGAGCCCTACGCGCCGGGCCGGCACCCGCAGCCGCGCGAGGCGGCGGGCACGGACGAGGTCTACGTGGGCCGCGTGCGCGACGACCTGGCGGTGCCGGGGGCGCTGAACCTGTGGATCGTCGCGGACAACCTGCGGAAGGGCGCGGCGTTGAATGCGGTGCAGATCGCGGAGCGGCTCGTGGGCGGCTGAGCGGCTGAGGCGGAAGAAGACAGAGAGCTTGGCGAGCGCAGGAGTCTCGACAGCGGTACGAGACTGTTCTACCGCTTTGGGAGACCCATGAGCGGCGAGCACGACCAGGATGCGCCTTCTGTCCCGCACGGCGAAGGTGGCGAGCCCGCGGAGGCGACCACGCCGAGGCTGCGGCTGCGGTCGCTCAAGGTGCATGCGTTCCGCGACGTGCGACCGGGGACGGAGCTCCGGTTCGGGGACGGTTTCCACCTGATCCTCGGCAAGAACGGATCGGGAAAAAGCACGCTCGTGGAGCTGCTCGCCGCGATGTCGACGCTAAGTTTTCGTCGACCCTTCTTCGCGGAGACGCCGTTCCACGTGGAGGCGTCCTTTGCGGTCGGTGAAATCGCTCTTCATGCGAAGATCCGTCGAACTTTCGAGACGGATGTCGTCCTCCCGTTGGGGGGCCCCACGACACACGAAGCAGCGGAGGTCTTGATTCGTGTCGAGCAACGAGACCCTTCGCTCTGCTATTGGATACAAGCGCGCACCGGCAAGGGTCTCGGTGTCTTCACGAAGGACCCGGAAAACGGACCTGCAACACCGGTCCACGAACTTGCCTGGGCAGACGATCCCCTCGACTTGTCAGTCGCGCTGCCCTTGTTGAGCGCTGCGTTCATAAAAAACGCCGACACACCCGCATTCGACCATCCGGCAATCCCCACCGCCCTCGCCCGGGTGTTCGACTATCCTGGCACCACTGCCCCGTTCGATGAGGCGCTCGGCGCGCTCCGCGCGATGGTGGGCGGTGGCTTGACCGTCCTGCTGAGCTCCAAGGTTCAATCGCACCCATGGCTTCCTCCTCCTCTGCATTTCGAGGGCAAGGGCGAACCGATCTCGCTTCCGTTGTCGCTCCACCCGCTGCTGAAGTCAGTCATCGAGCAACTCGGCTTCGATGACGCGAAAGCATACTTCGGCCCGGGCGCGTCCACGGACTCCGGGTGGCGTTACTCCTCGCCCTCCTTCCAGTTCTTCCGCGGGGGTAAACCCGTGCGGCGGCACGACCAGCTCTCCTTCGGCCAGCAACGACTCTTCTCGTTCGCCTGGTACCTGGCATGCAACCCCGATGTCGCGATCGCCGACGAGCTCGTCAACGGCCTCCACTCCGATTGGATCGACTGGTGCGTGAACGTGCTTCGCGATCGGCAAAGCTTCCTCACCAGCCAGAACCCGATCCTCGTGGACACCGTACCGTTCGAATCCGAGGAGGACATCAAGCGCGGTATCATCCTCTGCGAGTCCGTTCACGACGCCCAGAGCGATACGAACGAGCTCCGCTGGCGACAGCTCGACGATCGCGAGTCCGAGCTCATCTCCCGTGCGCTCCAGCAATCACGCTTCGATCTCCTATCGGACCTCCTGCATGCGCTCGACCTGTGGTGACACGATGCAGACCACACACGCCCCCGTCCGCCATGTGCAGTTCGTCGCCAAAGCGCCGAAGCGCGACTTCATCAGCCGCGCTCGAGGCGTAGCCGCGTTGCGGGGGGCGGGGTTCGTCGTGGAGCTGACGTTCGTGGACGCGCACGGCGCGCCGTTGCCCGAAGAACTCGCCGCCCTGCTGCGCGAGCGGACCGAGCCTGCAATCCGCGAGCTTGCGTGCGGGCGCGCGGCGCACGCGCAAAAGACGATCGCGTCCGTCGAGTCCGCAATTCGAGAGGACGCAGACCAGGTCACTGACCTCCTCGATGCCGTGTACGAAGCCCACGCGAAGGGCACACGAGCCCGCGACGTGCTCGACACGTTTCTGGACACCTTCGAGGGCTGGCTGACGGCGGACGGCGCCGCGAACGTGGACCAGCTCTTCGAGCGCCTCGATCTCGATCGAGCGCCGGAGTCCATGGGGATCCTCTTGCTGGCGACGACACGACTGACGCGCGCGCACTTCATGGAGCGAGAACCCTTCATCACGCGCCTCACGCGATGGCTCGTCGGCCGAGCGGGACGCACCGAGAGGGACGTCGACAACATGCTGCGGGGGCTCCGGGAGTGAACGGGGTTGGAGCGTTCCCGCTCCGGCTGCGCGGTGAACGAAGCGTGGACGGTTTCACCTGCACCACGGTGCTCGTGCGGATCCGCGGGACGCAGTTCCATCTCGGCCTCGGGCGCAACGACGAGCCGCACGAGCCCGTCTTGCACCTCGCGTGGCACCGAGACGTGCGCGACGAACCTCTGGAGGGAATCATCACCCGCGGCGAGGTGAAGCTCCCCGCTGCGGTCATCAAGCTCTCGCTCGATCCCCTGATCGATGAGACGTTGCAGGTCCTCGCCCGACGTGTCGCGCGGCGGTATGCGAATACTGGCTTGGCCTACGGCTTCGGCGAAGCCACGGCAACGTTCGACCAAGGGACAGGAGCGCTCACGGACGACGACGCAGCGTTCACCTGCGCGACCTTCGTCCTCGCGATGTTGCGATCGGTAGGCGTCCAGATGATCGACGTTTCACGATGGCGGGAGCCAACCGAGGAGGATCTCCGATGGCAACGCGACATCGGAGACGTCCTCGTCCAGTGGATACAGCGATCCATCCATGGCGCCGACCTCACACGCGCCGAGGAGCGGGTCGAGCAGGACCTCGGAGCGCGCCGTTATCGTCCCACCGACGTGGCGGCTGCGTCCTTGTTCGGTCCCGGCACATGGCCTGTCGGCGCGGAGGACGTCGAGCCCCAAGCGAGCATGCTGGCGTCGAAGCTGCCATGGCCCGGCGCATGAGACTCGCGCGGAAAGGCGCGGCGTTGAACGCGGTGCAGATCGCGGAGCGGCTCGTGGGTGGCTGAGGTGGAGCCACCACGCATCTCCCCTCCCCGACCCCCCGACGTCGATCGCAACAAACCGACATCGGATCCCCTCCCACCGACGCGCCCTCCCCTCCCACACGATGGGAAAAGCTTCCGACACGTCGGGTAAAGATAGCTACATCACACGCCTCCCTTCAAACGGAAGTGCGGCTCCTTCAAACGGAAAAGGAATTCACTCCTGCGGACGTGGATTTCGCTCCCACGGAAGAAAAATCCGCTCCTCGGGCGCGTGCCGTCGCCTCCTACGGGCCTGAGCTTCCTTCAAACACGGGTATCGTTGGGCCACACACGACCCGAGGCGCTTCCTGCACGTTTCCCGCGCCTGCGGGGGCCTCCGAACCGCCGAAGCCTCGCCGTCACGCACGTCCATGGCCCACGACAAGAAATCTCGACGCGGCTCCCTCACCCCCGACGACGTCCTCACCGGCCGCGTGCGACCCGACGCGCGCGAGCTCGTCGCCCTCATCCGCGACGTGAACCCCACCGGCCTCGGCCTCGATCGCCGCGAGGCCGCCCGGCGGTACGCCCTCAAGAGCCGCCTCCAGAGCGTGCTCGTCACGCGCTTCCGCGACGCCGTCGAGGTCCGACCCGAGCCCCGCGAGCCCGGCGTCGTCCTCCTCCACCATCGCCCCACGGGCCTCGACGCCTGCCACGCCGTCCTCGCCGAGCTCGACGACGACGCACGCTCCTTCGTCCAGCACGCCCTGGACACGGCGCACCTCGCAGACCCGACCCCCGACGTCTCCGCGTACACCACGCCCCCGAAGGGAGAAGGCCCGCGCGTCGAGCGAGACGAGGATGCGCCGCGCGAGGTCCCGGAGCTGCTCCGCGCGGCGGACGAGGCGCTCGCCGCGTACGACTACGAGCTCGCGCAGACACACCTCGAAGCAGCACTCGAGAGGAGCGGCGGCGGCGCGGAGGCCACGAAGGCGCTGCTCTTGCTGCTCGTGGACACGCTCGGCGCCTCGGCAGCGGCGCTCGCCCTGGAGGAGAAGATCGCCGCGGAGGCGCTCGCCGACGTACACGTGCGCCTCCTGCTCGCGCTCGCCGCCGCGCGCCTCGACGAGCGCGCGCGCGCCCTCCGCCTGCTCACGACGTCCACCTCGAAGGCACAACCAACACGTGTCGCCGAGGTCTTCGTCGCGCTCGCCAAAGGCGCGCTCGCAGCGGGAGACCTCGCCTCGGCCGCGGACGATCTCGCGCGAGCACGCGCGCTCGACGCGACACACGCGGAGCTCGTCAGCCTCACGGCCGCGCTCGCGAAGGCACGCGCAGGGGCGCGAGGGCCCGCGGAGGCGGAAGTCTCGCGGCTCCACGCAGAAGGAGACCTCCACGGCGCGGAGGCGCGCGCGCGTGAGATCCTCGTGGACCACCCGGAGAGCGAGGTCGCGCGGAGGATCCTGCGATCCATCGAGGAGCAGAAGAAGCTCGACGAGGCGCGGAGGAAGCTCGACGACGCGCACGACGCGCTCGATCGTGGAGAGACGGTGCGCGCCGCGTCGTTGCTCGAAGCGGCGAAGATCCTCGGGCTGCCGTCGCACGAGGCTACGTCTGCGGAGCAAAGGATCGCCGCGCAGGTCGCAGAGGCGCGCGCGCGGGAAGAAGAAGCACACGCGGCGGCGATCGCCGAGAAGGTCGCCGCGGGCGCGCTCGCCGAGGGGCTCGCGGCGTACGCGGCGCTGCCCGCCGCGGGGCGCGTGAAGGTGAAGGAGCACGCGGAGTCGACGAAGCTCTTCGCGTGGATCGATGTCGTCGCGCCGCCCGGCGAGGGGGCGAAGGTGAAAGCCGCGGTGGCCGCGATCGTGGCGCTACATCGCGCCGAGGAGATCGCCGAGCGAGCGCCGGAGGCGGCGATGGAGCTCGTCGATACACACGGAAAGGTCCTGCACGGCTTCGGGCCCGCCGAGGAGGTGCGCGGCAGGGCGCAGGCGGCGCTCGTGGAGGAGCGAAGGCGCGTGGCGCGGGGGCGCGTCGAGGCGGCGCGGCGGGTCATGGCGGAGGGCGACGCCGCGCAAGCGAACAAGATCCTCGGCGACGTGCAGCGCAAGGATCTGCCGGAGGAGGAGGCCGCGGCGGTCGACGTGCTCCACGCGGAGGTGCAGCGGGTCGTGGAGCGGCGGACGTTGTGGACGTCGCTGGATCAGCTACGGCGCGAGGGCGATACGCTGCGCGCGCTCGCGGTGTGCGAGGAGCTCTCGGCGCGCGTGGAGGGCGAGGATGCGGCGCGGGTCGCAGCGCTGCGCGGGGAGATCCGCGCGGAGGTGCGGCGACGATTCTCGGTGCGCGTCGAGACGTTCGAGGAGGGCGAAGCCCCGGCGGCGACGCTCCACGACGCGCGCCTCCCGTCGCGGTGGAAGTGGGAGACGATGCTCGCGCGGACGCGCGACGATCACGAGGAGATCGTCCTGATCGTCCCGCAGACGAGAGACGCGTGGGTGTTCATCCGCGTGATCGACGTGGCGACGGGGGCGCTCCTCACGCGCGTCACCCTCCGCACGCCGAACCCGATCGAGTTCCTGACCGCCGCGCTCCGCGACGGACGCCTGCTCCTCGTCGGCAAGCGCGCGAGCCTGCTCGAGATCAACACGAACGACTGGACGGTCGAGCGGTGGTGCTCGAACGTCCTCGGCAACGGCGACGCGGTCGTGCCGAAGCTCGAGAACGAGGACGTCGACGGGATCGTCCTGCCCGAGGTGCACGTCGATGAGGCGACCGTCACCGCGGATGGGCGGTGGCTCTGGCTCAACACGCTTTCGAGCAACGAAAAACGCAGCCTTCGCCGGACCCTCGGCATCTACGACCTCGCGGATCTGCGGCTCGCGCGCGAGCTCCGCGAGCATCGCGCCTCGCGCGTCCACGTCGGCGCGGTCGTCGGATCGAAGGTACCTCGCGTGGTCGTCTGCCAGTTCGACGACGACAAGGACGAGGGCCGCACGACCTTCTACGGCTCCCGTGGGTCGCCCCCTGGCCCCACGTTGCCGAAGGACGCGCTCCTCGCGCGCTCGGTCGTCGCGGCCCCGGACGGTGAACGTATCATCGGCGTCACCAGCGATCCCGAAGGCCCGAAGGAGCCTCACGCCGCACGGTGGGGGTTCTACGACATCGACGCGCGCGGCGCGCGGCCCATGCGTCTGTTCGAAGGTGTACACGCCGTGCGCGAAGTGACGGCGGTCGGGAGCCTCGACACGGGGATGTGCTTCGTGCTGTTCGACCTCGACCAGAACGGGCGCTTGCTGTTCGGCCTGGAGGACGGCGAGGACGGGCTCATGATCAAGTACGAGGTGCGGGTGCCCCGGCGGGCGCTCGTCACAGGGACCGCCGACGGGAGGCACGCGGCGCTGCTCGTGACGCACGCCGATCACCACGAGACCGTGCCGCTCGGCCCGGTGCCCCCGAAGGCCGCCGCCGAGGGCGAAGACCTCGCCGCTTTCGACCTCCCGAGTTTGCCCAGGAGCACGGTGCACGCGAAGCACCTCGACTGCCACAAGCCCACGGGAAAGAACCTCGCCGCGGCCGTCGCGGAGGAGCGCCTGCTCCGGCGGGAAAGCAAGCAAGGGATCACTCGGCGCATCGAGTGGGCACGGCGGAAGGCAGGCCCCGACGAGGTCCTCGCGCTCGAGCACGCGCTCCTTCGCCTCCGCGAGAACACGAGCGCCGGGTTCGTCGACGCGTTCGGGTGCGAACGATTCCCCGATCATCCAAGGTTCCGGCTGGGATACAGCCGGACGCTCGCCGTCGCCGGACGGTGGCGCGAGGCGCTGGATCGACTCGCGAACATCGATCCCTCGAGCTTCCGCGAGCCCGCGGAGGCCAAGCACCTCCACCACATGCGCGGGATCTTGCTGATGATGCTCGACGAACCCGAGGCGGCGCTCGTCGAGCTCGATCGCTCGGCCGCATACGAGGAAGGCAAGTGCAAGCCCGAGGAGCTCATCCCGCTCTGCGTGCCGCTCTCGGAGGAGCGGTCATGGACGCGCGAGCAAGCCGTGATACGCGACTACCTGCGTATCGTCCTCACGGCCGACGAGGCCCTCGCGCGAGGGGACGCGGAGGGCGCGCGACGTATCCTCGACGTCCCGCTCCTCTGGGAAGCCAACGAGCTCCAGAGCATGGCGCGGCTCGCGGCCGCGTATCTCCACGAAGAACCCGAGAGCGCGCCGGTGGATCGATTCCGCAAGGCCCTCGCGCTCCTGTCCTTCTGCGAGCTCTTCGACACGAGGAACACCGTGAGCCGCCGCGAGATGCCCCTACCCCGCGCGACGTGGGACGCCGAGCGGCTCGGGGCGCTCGCGGAGAAGGCGCGCGCGTGGGTGGAACGCGCGCTCTCCCTCCCCGCCTGACCTCACCACGGGAACCACTCGCCCGGGATCTTCTGCCAGGCCGTCGGCCGCCGCGGATCCCCCTCCGGCACCACGAGCGAGCCGACGAACTCGGCGTGCTCGTACACGCTGCCGATCGAGCGCGCGATGCCGTCGAGGTCCGACGCGTCGACGACGCCGTTGCTCGTCGCCTTGTAGAACTGCACCGTGATCCGGATCGGGAACTTGGGATCCCGCACGAGCTTGAGGTTGCGCCCCTCGTTGTAGGGCCCGAGGTTCGGGCCGTGGCCGAGCACCGCTTGCTCGACGTCGCTCTCCTCGTCGGCGGCCTTGGCGGCCGACTTCTTCGGCATGGGCGCGGGCATCGGCGCGGCGCCGGCGGCCATCGGCGCCGAGGGCGGCAAGGACCCGCCGAGCCTGCCACGTTGCGCGTGCACGAGCGGCACCTGCACGAGGAAGAGCACGTCGGCTCCCTTCGCGAGCGCGCTCTGATCGGCCTCCGTCTTCGGCCCACCTTGCGCCTCGATCCGCGCCTTCACGTCGCTCCGGCGCTCGGCCGTGAACGAGGCGCGCTGGCCCTTGTTGTTGAAATAGAGCTCCTGCCCCATCCCGCGCGCGCCCATCTCCTCGCCGCGGTTCTCGATCACGCTGATGCTCGTGCCCTCACGCGTGACGAGCAGCGTGAGCACCGCCGGCGATCTCGGCGCCGACTGGTAGTTGAAGATCACCGGGTTGAACTCGGCCTTGCCCGATTTCGGGATCGGCAGGAACACGGCCTGCGCGCTCACGAGGAAATGCGTGTCCCGCGGCGCGAGCAGGTTGCCGCTGCCGAGGATCGAGCCCGGTACGCTGGCGAAGGCGCGGATGTCCCGGAGCACGTCCTTGAGCGGCACCGACTCGATCGAGCCTCCCGCCGCCTTCTGGTTGCCGACCCGCACGAAGAACCGATCCGAGGGGATGTCGCCCGTGCGATCCGTGAAGTTCGGGAAACGAATCACGGGCATCAGCGCCGTGCGGAAGCCGCCGCGCGCGTCCTCGCGGAAGCGCACCTGCAGCGTCAGATCCGAGATGTTCGGGCCAAGCGACGAGCCTTGCGCCCTGCCGGTATCCTCCCACATCACGTTCATGACCGACAAACCACGGCGCTGCGCCCCCGCCATGACGTTGCGGTCGCCGACCATCGACTCGACCTTCCGGACGACGCTCGGGTAATCCACGTTCGCCGCGGGCGTGGGGCCGAGGATGCCCCATTCGGACGGGCCTCCCGCCACCTCGGCCGCCGTGCCGGTCGTGACGGGCTTCGACGTCGGCTCGGCCGTGGGCGCGACAGCTTGCGCCTCTGCCTGCGTGGCCTTCGGCGTCGCGGCCTCGTCGCTGCTGTGCACGACGGTCGGACCCCCCGCGCAGCCAGCCGCGAGCCCGATCCCCGTGGCGAAAAACGCCGCAACACCCACCATGCTCCGCTTCATTTGATCCTCCTCGCCTCCCGGGAACGTTCGAGCCCGCAAAGACCCTACACCTTTCGGCGAACGGGCCTTCGACGTTCGTGCCCCCCAAAAGACTTCGGCCGCGGATCACTCCGCGGCCGAGGTCAGGTGAAGGCCCCGAGGGGCTCTGTCAGACGGGGTTGACGAGCGCGCTGATGGCGGGGCCCTTGTAGAACTCCGTCACCTTCTTCATGTCGCCGTTCGCGATCGCGTAGAGGATCGCGGCGCTCGCGGCGTGCACGGACCTCGTGCCGTTGTAATCGACGGACATGCCCGTCGTCGGGTCGATGCCCATCGCGGTGTTGTCGGTCTTCGGATGCCCGTGCCAGCCGGCCGGGAGGTAGCCGTTGCCCATCACGTAGATCCAGTTCGCGCCGCCCGGCGTCGAGTCGGGCCACGCCGGCCGACGGAGCGGATCATGCGGGTGATCGCCGTGGATCGTGGTGATGACGGTCTTGTCGAGGTTCTTCGCGGTGCAGGCGGGATCCGCCGAATTCGCGAGGTCCTGATAGAACCGGTCGAGGAACATGCCGTAGTACTTGACCACGTTCCGCGCGCCGGGGAGCTGCGCGAAGGTCTCGTGCGGATCGGTGAAGATGCCGCCGCCCGTCTCCGGCACGACGCCGATGATCACCTGGTTCGTCAACCCGAGCGCGAACGCCTTCTTCGTGATGATGAGGGCCTTCGCCAGGTTGAGCAGCCTGTCCTTGCCGTTCTGACCGCCGAAGAACGAGGCCGCCGCCATTCCCTCGACCTCGGTCGCGCCATAAAACGCGAGGTCCGCGGCCGTGGGCATGAGCTGCGAGGCGAGGTTCCGGCCGATGAGGTTCGACGCCTTCTTGGCGATGTCGAGCTCGCGGGCCCAGGTCGGGCGACCAGCGGCCTCGCGCAGGCCGAGGATCGCCTTGTAATAGGTCTCGAACATCGACTTGTCCTCCTGCGCGAGCAGGATCGCCTTCGAAGCGGCGCTGTTGAACAGGTCGACCATCGAGTCCGCGCTCGGCACGACCGAGAGCGTGGGCGCGCCCGGCGCGGAGCCAATGGAGGCAGGCGCGACGCCGATGGAGGGCAGGATCGACGTCGTCGTGCGCTGCAGCGCGCCAATGGCGGCGAAGAGCGTCACGCTGTTGCCGACGATGCCGTCGCCGCTGTTGTTCGTGTTGCCCGGGAGCGCGCCGTCGATCGTGATCTGGCGGAGCGGCTTGCGATGATGCACGGCCGTGTCCGCGACGAGGTACGCGGTCATCGGCCGGAGCACCTGCTGCGTCGCCTGGTCGACGAACGGCGAGTCCGGCCCGTAATAAAACGGCCTGTCGGCGGGGCCCGACTTGAAATACGAGGTCGCGTCGACGTGGTTCGTCATGAACCCCTGGCCGACCGCGTCGTACGAGAAGACCGGGTTCATCGCGGCCGCCACGTCGGGCAGCGGCCAGATGAGGTGCCAGAGGCAGAAGTTGCCGCCGCCGGAGACGATGCCGACGTGGCGGTTCGTCTCGCCACACGCCTCGGCGGCGAGCGCCGTGCCGCCCTCGTCGGCGATGAAGTTGAGGAGCCTCGACCGTTCGAGCGCGAAGCCCGCGCCCGCGGCGGCCATGAGCCGGAGGAAATTCCGGCGCTGGGGGCCGCGCAAATCCTTGAGTTTATAGTTTGCCATGGCCCGTTCTCCTACTCGCAGGTATGCGCCGCGCTCATGAACGCAGCGACGGTGAGCGCGCGCTTGTTCGCCAGATCCTGAGGGCTGGCCTGGTTCGCCTGCGCGACCATCAGGTTGCAGAGATCCATGTCGTCCTCGGTCGCCGGGCGCCCCATGATGCAGCTCAGGGCGTAATAAACGCATTCACCGTCGGACGGAGAGAACATCGGATACCCCACGCCGTTGACCTTGCACTCCTCGGCGTTCTGGATGTTCTGGATGATCTCGGGCGCGGCCTGCACGAAGATGTCGAGCACCTTCGCCGCCGCCGAGATCGTGTAGAAATACGACTCGCCCATGCGCGCGTCGAAGTTCGCCACGCCGAGCGAGTCCCTCGTCGCCGCGGACTTGTAGAGCTGGCCCGCCGTCGGCGGTTGCCCCGCCGCGGCCACCTTGTTGAGATCCACGCCGCGCGAGGAGAGCAGATCGCCGAGCGCCGCATACGTGAGCTTGCTGCAGGAGTGCAGCCGCGTGCGGATCTCGGGCGGCCCCTCGGACGCGCGCTTCTTCAGGATCTCGAAGGGATCCTCCTGGCCCGATTGTGTCGGATCCATCGGGTGGTGGAAGTTGTTCTCCCCATTCTGGCTCGTCTCGGGGTCGCCGGCCGATTGCGCGCCCGCGCCGGTCGTGCCGCCGCCCGCGCCGCCCGTCCCGCCGGTGCCATCGTCGCCGCCGCCCCCGCCGGGGCCCGTCGCCGACGGCACGCAGTCCTCGCCCATCGGATCCTCCGTGCCGAGGCACGCCGCGAACCCGAAGCCGATCGTGAAGAAGAGGCCGGGCAGCGCCCAGCCGAAGAAACTTCGCGCCATGATCAATACCTCACGAAGTCGTCGTGGACGAACGCGGCGCGGATGACATCGCGCAGGTTGTAGTTGGTCTTGAATTGCGTCAGGAGCGGGCCGATGACGCTCTCGGGCACGTCGGCGAGATCGTAGACCGCGTCGCCCTTCGACATGGCGAAGTTCCAGACGCGGACGACCGCGCAACGCGCGACCTCGTCGTCGGCCGCCATCCTCTGGCCGAACTCGAGCATGTTCGCGGCCGGCGCGCCGAACTTGAAGCCCGTCGTCTCCCCGGGCGGGAGGTAATCGCTCATCTTGACCTTCGGGTTGCCGTCGATGGGCACCGTGGCCGAGAACTCGAGGAAGCCGTCGCCGCCCACCACCGGCTCGACGTACGTGCCGCTGTCGTCGAAGGCCGCGAAGAGCGGGGCGCGGTGGTTCATCGTGCCATGGCAGTTCGCGCAGATCGTCGAGGAGTAATCGAGGAAGTCGACGCGACCGCCGTTCGCCGCGCCGGCGATCGACTCGAAAGGCCACGGCGAGGTGTAGAAGCCCTGGCCCTTCGGCTCCGGCTTGCTCGTGTATTCGGCCGGCATCTTGCTGCAGGAGAACGTCTCCTGGATGAACCGGACGCGCCGGAACGCGAGCGCGCTCGCATACTGGGCCATGAGGCCCGCGTCCGTGAGCACGCCGGCCGCGGGCGCGGCGGTCGGGCCGTTCGCGCAATCGCCGGGCGTGAACGTGCCCGTCGCCGCGTCGTACGTGGGGCAGGTGCCGGCCGTCGCGGTGAACATCTGCCGGAAATCCGCGCCTTCGACGGTGATCTTCGCGGCGAAGAGCGGCGCCGTGTCCCGGTTCGGCGTCTCACCCGGCGCCATCGCGCCCGAGCGGAACGTGTTCTTCCAGAAATCGATCATCGCCGAGGCGAACCGCGGCGACGCCATGTACTGGTCGACGAACGTCTCGTAGACCTTCTTCGGGTCCTCGGCGCTGCGGATGCCCTCGATTTCGTCGTTCTTCGGCAGCTTGCCCGCGAGCTTGAGGCTCGCGGTGCGCAGCGCTTCGCTATACGAGACGACGCGCTCGTCGAGCACCGTCTTCGGGCCGCCGTTGCCGCCGCCGGTGGTCGTCCCCGTGCTGCTCCCGCCGCCGTTCCCGACGGTCGTCGGCGCCTGGCCGCCCTCGCCGCCCGCGGAGGGCGGGCAGGGCTTTCCTCCATTGGCGGGCGACCCGCCGAGGAGCTTGTTCGGATCGTCGGGGTTACACGCAGAAAGGACCAAAGAAAGTCCCATCAGCGCGGGCCCCGTCCACGCTCTCTTGCCCCATTTCATTGTCATTGCTCCGCCATGATCCAAGGCTCCACCTTGGCTTTGAAAGCGTTGTATGCGTTCAGATCACCATCGAATTTGTACATGTGCACGATCGGCTGCACCGGATCGGTCACCTGCAGGATCTGGCTCGTCGCCGGATCCCCGGGCTTGATGCGCGCTCGCACCTCCTGGCAAGCCGCATCGGGCATCATCGCGTTGAGCTCCGAGAGATCCATCGTGCCCTTCGCCTGCGGGTTCGTCCCACCGTGACATTTCATCATGCAGGTCTGCATGGCCGGCGCGACGTTCGCCTTGAACATCGCGAGGTCCTTGCAGCCGGTCCCCGGCCCGGCGTTGCCGCCGTAGACCTCGATGAGCTCGAACGCGATCCCGACGTACGCGCCCTTCTGCCAGTTCGTCAGGACGAGCTCGCCCGTGCCGAGGGTGTTCTCGCCGCCGAGCGTGAAGGTCTGGTCGAGATTGGAGAAGCTGTCGACCGGATCCGGATCACCCTTCTGTCCAGGCACATAGACGGTGAAGAGCGGGTGCACGATGTGGAGCGGCCTGTCGACCACGGGGTGGACCGTGATGTTCGTCAGCCGCAGCATCGTGGGCGCGTCGCTCGAGCCGCCGAGCGCCTCCGCGAAGAAGGAGATCGACATGTATTCGAATTCGGGGCCGAGATCGTCGAGGTAGACGGTGTTCAGCGCGCCGCCGGGCAGAGGCCGGAACGGTCGAACGCTCGGCCCGATGTCCGCAGGGTCGGTCGAAGGCAGGTTGTCCGACTCGGCCGTCAACCACGCGAGCACCTTGGGCTTGACGGCGTCCGGGATCTTCGGCGCCTCACCGTCGCCGTGGTTCGGCGACTCCGGGTGCGTCATCAGAATGCTCTGCTCGGGCGCCGAGACCACGATGCCCGGCCAGAACGTTATCGTCTGGTACCGCTCCTCGGGCGTCTCCCCCGCGAGGAACGGCGCCGGCGCCGAGCCGCCCTTCTTGTGGCAGATGTTGCAATTCGTGACGAGGTCGGGCTCGACCTCCAGGAAAAGCTCGTACGCCGAAGGCCCCGAAGGCCCGCCGCCCATGCCACCCACGCCCCCGCCGCCGGACGCGCCGGCCCCCGAGTCCCCGGCGCCCCCGCCCGAACACGCAGAGATCCCCACCGCGACCGTGACCATGACGCCGAGCGACAAGGCCACCCCCGCAATGGAGCGGCGTGACGATCCGATTTCACGAGAAGTTTTCACTGCCATAACAAGGATCGAGGATGAGCAGGTGGATCGATGCAGGTCCACCCGAGGAGGCCGGGAAACCGAGGGCCACGCCTTGTCCTTGCATCGATCGGCGCGACCCTCGCCTCGATTCGCCTCGCCTCGAAGATCGAGGACGAGCCGGATCAGATCCAGATTATGCGTCCCCTTGCACCTCATGGGAAGGAGTTCTTGATGCTCGGCAACATCCTTGGTACCGGAAAAGGATGTCTCCCCGCCGTGCGCCGCTCGCCCTCGCGAGCGCGCTCCTCGTCGCGTCGTCGGCCACGAGCTGCGTGCTCATCGCCGAGATCGATTACGATCTGATCCCCGACGACACGAACGCCCCGGACGCCGGCAGCGGCGGGAGCACGTCCGATGCAGGCTGCGCCGACGACACGGCCTGCGACGACCAAAACCCCTGCACCACCGACACGTGCATGTCGGGCGCCTGCATGTCCACGCCCCTCGCCGCAGGCACGGCGTGCGGCGCCCCCGAGCCCTGCGTGGAGAGCCTCGTCTGCGACGCGGCCGGCGCGTGTGTCGCGACGCCGGTGAGCACGGAGGACGGCGATCCGTGCACGACCGATTCCTGCGATCCGCAGACGGGCATGATCTCGCACACGCCGCTCGGCAGCAGTTGCCTGTCGTGGGTGGCCCTGCCGACGGAGAACGCGCCCTCGCCGCGCTTCAACCACTCCGCGGTCTGGACGGGCACGAAGTGGATCCTCTGGGGCGGCGAGCGCGGCGGCCCCGATCCGCTGCTCGGCGACGGCGCGGTCTACGATCCGGTCGGGAAGACGTGGACGCCGATGAGCACCACGGGCGCGCCCTCGCCGCGCTTCGGCCACACGGCGGTCTGGACGGGCGAGGTCATGGTCGTGTGGGGCGGTTATTCGACGGACGGCCTCGTCGGCTCGGGCGCGATCTACAACCCGAACACGAACGCCTGGACGCCGCTTTCCACCACCGGCGAGCCTTCGCCGCGCATCCGCCACACGGCGGTCTTCGCCGACGGGTACATGGTCGTCTGGGGTGGCACCTCGGGGACGAACCAGCCCTTGAGCTCGGGCGGCCGTTACCACGTCCAGACGCAGACCTGGTCCGCGACGGCCACGAGCGGCGCCCCGAGCCCGCGCACGCAGCACGCCGCGACGTGGACGGGCGATCGCGTGGTCGTGTGGGGAGGCATGGACTTCTTCGACTGGTTCGGCGACGGCGCGTTTTACTCGCCGCAGAACAACCAGTGGACGGCGAAGACCTCGAACACGAACGCGGCCTCGTTCCGCGAGTCACACACGGCCGTGTGGACGGGCTCGGAGATCTACGTGTGGGGCGGCTGGAACGGCGGGCCGTACCTCGACACGGGCGCGATCTTCGCGCCGAACAACGGCGCGCAGGGCACGTGGACGCCCATGACCACGACGGGCGCGCCGAGCGCGCGCCGCTCACACGTGGCCGTCTGGACGGGGTCGTCGATGATCGTCTGGGGAGGCTGCGGGGACCTGGTCTGCACCGGAGCCCTCGGCGACGGCGGCCGGTACACGCCCGGCATGAACGGCGGGACGTGGGAGCCCATCCCCGAGGTGCCCGAGCTGAGCGCGCGCCGCGACGCGACGGCGACGTGGACCGGCACGCGGATGCTGGTGTGGGGCGGACGCGACGCGAGCGGCGCGATCGGCACGGGCGCCGAAGCGCAGCCCTGACAAACCCTCGTCAATCGAGCGTCGCGAAGAGGACGCGGCCGACGCTCGGATCACCCTGGATCCACGCGACGACGGCGCGATCACCCGGGCCGCCGATGGCCACGTGCGGCGCGAGCGCGTGATCCCCGGCCGGCGAGAGGACCTCGATCAGCCCGAAGCCAGCCGCGCTGCCACGCCGCGCAGCGACGCGGAAGCGCCCGCCGACCTGCTCGCTCCACGCGACGAGCACCCCGCCGTCCCGGCCGACGGCGACGACCGGCGTGATCGCCTCGGTCGCCTCGTCGCTCGAGAGCACGAGTGGTTGATCACCCGGGTGGATCCAGGTGTCGTCGGGCCTGCGCAGGGCGAGGTTGACGACAGGCCCGGTCCCCACGTCCTCGGACCAGACCACGTAGAGGAACCCCTGCGCGTCGAACGCCGCGCGGACGTCCCGACGTTTGCCCTCCGGCCGCGAGAACGTATCTCCGAGATCCGCGGGCCGCGTCCACGTGCCCTTCGTGTCCCGCGCGGCGAGGTACACCGCGACGCCGCCCTGCCCCGTCTCCTGCGTCCACACCACGACCGCGCGCCCATCCTCGGCGACCGCGGGCTTCGGGTTCGAGATGGGATCGTTGTCGACGGTCGCGCCGTCCGCGGAGACGAAATCGTCCACGCCGGGCCGCGTGAACGCGCCTCCTTCGCCCATCCGCTCGCTCATGAACGCCATGAGCGCGCCGCCCGCGGACTGGTACCAGGACACGACCGCGTCGCCCCGGCCGTTCACGGCGATCTGCGGCGCGTTCGAAAAAAACGAGGGCGGCGAGAGCACGTCGTCCTCGGCCGCAGGCCCTTCCCACGCCTCGCCCGGGCCCTTCCGGCGCGCGACCGCGACGCCGTAGTGGGAACCGTCGTACCACTGGTTCCACACATGCAGGACCTCGCCCGAGGGCGCCGTCGCGAGCCTCGGCTCGTACGCCTTCTCCCCGAGCGAGGCCCGATCCGCGACGGACGTCGGATCGGTCCACGTCCCGTCCGGCGCGCGTTCGCTGCGGAAGACGTCGCCCTCGCTGCCGGAGATCGACTGGCGCCACGAGACCACCGCGTCGCCCGCCTCGCATCCGACGACCACGCCCATGCCGGCGAACCCGGGCAACGCGGCGCTCGGCTCGCGAAGGGACAAACCCGCGTCCGTCTCCTCGGCGACGACGACGACGTCGTGCCCGGGCAGAGCGGCCTCGTCCCAGACGAAGATCACGCGGCCCCTGCCGTCGATCGACGCGGAGACGCGGCGCGCCCCGGGGCTGCCGATCGCATGGGAAGGCGCGGGGTACACGAAGGCGCGCGGGCGACAAACCCCGCCCGCCTCGGCCACGGTCCACGCGGGGCAGCAGCCTCCGTCGGGCAAGGCGCGGGCGGGGCCGCAGGTGCAGGCGACGGGGTCGTCACAGGCGACCTCGACCTCGCCGCAGCCGAGCGCGCCGAGGCCGAAGAGGAGCAAAACGACGAGCGAACGTGTCATGGAACCGAGAGCCGGCGAGCCCGGGTGAGCGAGGTGAGGAAGACGCGGAGGTCGGCGCGCTCGGGCTCCGAGAGCGCGGCGAACGCGTCCCGCGCGGCCTGCGCCTCGCCGCCGTGGAGCAGGATCGCATCCTCGAGGGTCGGGGCGCGGGCGTCGTGCAGGTAGGGGCGGCTCCGCGCGAGGCCCCAGAGCGGGCGGGTCAGGAAGGTGCCCGGACGAACCCCCCGATCCGCCTGGTTCTCCGCGAGCGCAGGGCCCATGTCGTGCCGCTTGAGATCGCTGTAGAGCCAGACCCGCAGCGAGCCTCCCTCCGCCGGCGGCGTGATCCGCGGCATGGCCGCGTCCCGCGCGAGATCCACGGAGACGGAGGCCCCGCCCTCGCGGCTCGGGAGCGTGAACACCGCGCTCTCGAGGGATAACGACGGGACATGGCAACCCGCGCAGCCGAGGGCCTGGAAACGCGCCTCGCCCGCGCCGAGCCGCACGATGTGGTCCTGCTCCTCGGGGAGATCCGAGATTGGCACCTCCTGCATCGCGAGGAAAAGCGCGAGCGCGGTCACCTGGCCCTCGGTGATCTCGTCCGTGACGCCGTCGCCGTCGGGGTCCGTCCCGCCAAACGGCCCGATCCGCGCGGGGTCCGCGTGCGCCACGAGCCAGGTGGATTGCATGCCGTGGTGGACGTTGAGCTCGTCCTCGACGACGTCGCGCAGCGAGGCGAAATGCCCCTTCCAGCCGAAAGGTTTGACCACGAGATCGGCGTCGACCCCGAGCAGGCTCGTGCCGTCGAGGCCGCCGTCGGGCCGGGCCTCGAGCTCGCCGAAATCGACGCCCTTGGCCACGAGCGGCCCGCGCGCGGGTTTGCCCGCGGCCTTCGCCGCCGCGACGAGCGACGCACGCGCGTGGGCGAGCTCGGCGCTCATCTCGCGCGCGACGAGCTCGACGAGGCCCGCGCCCGCGAGCGAAGGCGGGTTCCGCGCGAGCGCGCTCGACTGCCGATCGCCGTCGCCCGCGAGGTAGCTGTTGTCCGCGGCGTCGCCCGCGCCGCCGGGACCGCCGCGCCAGTGGCACGAAGCGCAACGCATGGCGTCCGGCCCGCCGCGGCGGCCCTGGTGGAAGCGCGAGAGGTGCGGACGATCCTCGCCGCCGTACCCCATCGGAGGCGTGAACGTGGCGTGGAAGAGCTGCGCGCCGAGCTGGAAGATCTCCTCGGGCGGATGGAGGCCCGCCTCGAGATCGGACTGCTCGACGCGGATCGAGCGAGCGAGGTGCTCGGGATCGACGGCGTCGAGGAAGCGGTGCTCGCGCCGCCGCGCGTCCCGCGCGAGGGCGTCGTACGCTTGACGCTCGAGGTCCGGATCGAGGTTCGTCGTGTACACCCCGAGCGCGCGCGCCGATCCTTTTTGCGCGGTCGGGATGGGCGTGGGCTCGAGCGCGCACGCAGCGAGCGTGGTGGCCACGAGCGTGAAGGAGAGCGCGCGCTTCATTGCAACACGTGGACCTTCGGCTCCCGCGTGAGCGAGAGCAAAAAGACGTGGAGGTCCTTCCGGTCCTCGGGATCGAGCGCGCGGAAGGCGTCGCGCGCCGGCTCGGCCTCGCCGCCGTGGGCCTCGATGGCCTCGGGGATCGTCGCGGCGCGGCCGTCGTGCAGGTAAGGCGCGGTCTCGGCGAGGCCCCAGAGCGGGCGGGTCAGAAAGACGCCGCGCGGGATCTCCCCGGTCCCGTCGTGGGGATCGGCGAGCGCCTCGCCCATGTCGTGCCGCTTGAGATCGCTGTAGAGCTTCACCAGGCTCGTGCCGCGTGGTTTGTCGCCGTCGCGCATCAGGTTGAGCTCCACCGGCGGCCCGCCCGTCGTATCGGGCCACTCGTACCAGCGCACGCTCGAGAGCGGCAGCTCCGGGCGGTGGCAGCCCGCGCAGCCGGCCTCCTCGAACACGGCCATTCCATTCGACCAGCGCGCGCGCAGCGCCGGATCGTGCGGCGGCAGGATCACCGGCGACTCCAGCATCGCCATGTACACCGCGGTCGCCGTGAGGATGCCCTCCTCGATCTCGCGCTGCACGCCGTCGTCATCGGGGTCCCACCAGCTCGGCCCGGCGCCGAGCTTCGGCACGTCCGGCTCGACCTGCCACCCGAGCGCGAGCACGTGCGACTGCACGCCGAAATGGATCCGCGCCGCGTCCTCGGTGAAGCGCCTGAGCCGCGCGATGTCGCCCTTCCAGCCGAAGGGTTTGACCACGAGATCCCGATCCACCCCGACGACGGCCGACGTCTCGAGCGAGCCGTCGGGGCGCGCCGTGAGGCTGCCGAACGAGACGCCCTTCGATTCGAGCGCCACGGTCACGTCGGCCCCGCTCGCCGCGGCCTCGGCGAGCGCGTTCGTGCGCGCAAGGCCGAGCTCGTAGGTCATCTCCGCGGCGAGCGCCTGGACGAACCCGAGGCCGAGCACGTGCGGCGCGTTTCGCTGGTTCGCCGACGAGGCCCGATCGCCGTCGCCCAGCAGGAAAGCGTTTTGCGTCGGCGCGCCCGCGCCGTCGGGACCGCCGACCGAATGGCAACCGGCGCACGAATACGTGTCGAGCCCGCCGCGCACGCCCGTGTGCACGCGCATGAGCCCGGGATACGGCGCGTCGCCGTAGCCGTCTTCCTTGCGGAACTCGTGCGCGAAGAGCGCGTCGCCGAACTGGAAGAGCCGATCGAGATCGTAAGCGCCGAGATCGATCGTCGACTGCAGCGCGAAGATGTGCTCGCGATCCTCGCCCTTCTCCGCGGCCTCGAGGTACTCCTCGAAGCGCTCGCGTTTGGCGAGGTCGAGGGCGCCGCCGACCATTTCATCGAGCTCGACCGCGGAGGGCGCCTCGCCGTGTGGCCAGGGGACGGGCCCCTCGCCCCCGGCGGCGACCACGAGGCCGGCCGCCAGGGGGAGGAGGAGCGCGAGTCCGAGCCGACGGAGAGCGCTCATGCCGCGAGGCTCCGCGTCATTGCGGCGCGCAGACGGGGAAGCAGCAGGGGATGTAGCGCGTGACGCCGCCGCAATCGAGGCCGGGCTGCGCATGACCGTCCCCGGGATCGCCGGAGAAGACCGTGTCCGCGTCGAGCGTGAACGTGCCCGAGAGCGCGCCGGCCGTGTTGTTCAGCGTGAGGTACTCGCCGTCGCCGATGTGGTTCGTGATGTACGTCCAGTTGTTGCACGTGGCGCCGGCGCCGGGCTGCGACGCGACGCCGCCCACCGTCTCGACCGTGCTGCGGTTGACCCACACGGTGATCATGCCACCGGCGGGGACCTTCGTGAGCATCTTCGTGACGTCGGCCGGGTGCGCGGCGGGGTTGTCGAGGACCTCCTTGAGCTGCAGGTAATCGCAGACGCCGGCCGCGCCGATCGCCTGGCACATCTTCGTGCCGGCCTCGTAGCCGAGGCTGCCCATGAAGCTCCACTGCGCCGCCTGCGGCGCAGCCGTGAAGTCGCTGAAGATGAGCTTGCCCTCGCAGGGATCGACGGGGGCGTCCGTGCCGCCGTCGAGCTGGCAGTCGTCGGGGCACACGTCGCCGACCTCGTTCTGGCCGTCGTCGCAGTCCTCGCCCGCCTGCACGATCTTGTCGCCGCAGAACGGGAGCTTGCACTTGTCGGTGCAAGAATCGTCGGGCACGCAGTTGCCGTCGTCGCACTCCTCGCCCGGATCGACGTTGCCATTGCCGCAGACGGGCGCCGTCGAGCCGCCGCCGGGGACGCAGGTCGGGGCGCCGCCGCCCGCGCCGCCCATGCCGCCGCCGCCGCCGCAATCACACGGCCCGAAAGCATTGCCGGACACGTTGCAGACCTGGACGCCCTCGCCCCCACCTGCGCAGACACACGCGGCGGTCTGCCCGGGAACACAGGCGGTCGAGCCCGACCCGCCGGAGTTCGTGTTGTCCCCTCCGCTGCACGCCTGGGCGAAAAACGCCGCCAGGCCGAGCGCGGTCAACGGAACGAGAATCGATTTGATAAAGCTATTGCGCATGCTCCACTCCCGGTGCTTCCCCCACGACGCGGTGACCCGATGAGACCAGCCGGCTATTTAAACAAGCCAGCTTCGGTGGGTCAACACATAACTTTCGCTAAAAACCCGGCCCGGAGGTCTCGCCGACGCGGATCGCGTACATCCATTCGCATCCCAAAGGACGCGGCCCGCGGCGCGGGTATGGTCGCATCGCAATGCGTCGCAGAACCGAAGGCGCGGGGAGGGTGCGCTCGAGGGAGGGCGAAATAGGCGGGCAGCGCGCCATTTTCGGCTGCCCTTTCCTGCATTTACTGGAGCTTGAACATCGCCATCGCGGTCGCGCCGCTCTTGATGGCCACGCTCCTCGATTTCGTGGCGCCGCTCGCGGGCTTGCAGCTCACCGAATAGGTGCCGGGCGAGAGCGAGAGCTTGAGCGTCGACGTCGTCCCCTTCGAGGCGCCGTTCACCGAAAACGCACACGTCCCGCCGACCGCGACCGCGACCAGCGTGCCGTTGCCGCCGCCGGCCGCAGGTGCCGCCGTCGCCGTGGCCGTCGGCGGCGCCTTCGCCGTGCTCGTGGGCGTCGGGATGGGCTTCGACGTCCCGCCGCCGCTCGGGGCGGTGCCCACAGGCGCGCTCCCACCACCCACGTTGCCGCCCGCCGCCGGTTTGCCCGCATTGGGATCCCCCGCCGGAGGCGTGTTCACCGCGACAGGCTCTCCCGTCGCGGCAGGCGCCGTCTCCGCAGGTTCGGCCGTCTCCGCAGGCGGCGCCGCCGTGGCCTCCGGCGCGCCGGTCGTCGCCGGCGGGGGCGCGACGGCCACCGGCGCGGCGCTGTCCGCCGTCGTACCCGCCTCCTCCTTCTTGTCGCCCCCGACGAGCAGGAGCACGAGGATCACGGGCACGAGCACGGCCGCAGCCGCGAGCCCTCCGATGAGGACCCGTCGATCTTTCTTCGGCGCGAAGGGGTTCGGCTCGACCGCACCGCCCATCGGGCCGGTGCCCGGCGGCGTCGCCGGATCCACGCGCCCCGCAGCCCACGCGGACTGCGCCGTATCGGGCGCCCCCGAAGGCCCGAGCCCGGAGGGCCCGGCCATGCCACTCGCCGCGCCCCCGAAGACAGGGCCCGCTCCTCCGCCAGGCGGGAAAGGCACGGTCCCCGGCGTCGGGGGCTTCAGGTCCTTGGGCGGCCCGGGCGGCTGCGGGACGAAATCACCCGCGAGGAACATCGTCCGCTCCATCTCGCCGATGGCCTGGGCCGTGGGGATCATCCGCGTGACGGACTCCTCGTCCTCGATCCCCGGCTGGCTGCCCGCAGGTGTGCGCGGCGAGGGGAGAGGCGTGGGCAGGGGCGGCGGCGGCACGGAGCCAGTCTTCTTGCGTTGCTTGGCCGCGTGCGTGATCGCGCCGATGCGATCGATGATCACCTGCCCCTCGGCCGTCACGTAGGGCCGGAGCGCGTGCGCGAAGCCGTGCACGTTGGCGAAGCGGCCGTCGACGTCCTTGGCCATCGCCCAGCCGAGGATCTGCTCGATCTCGGGCGGCAGATCGCGGCGGAGCTGGCTCACGGGCCGCGGCTCCTCCTTCGTGATCTGCAGCATGAGCATCGCCATCTCGCCCTCGAAGGGCGGGCGCGCCGTGAGCAGGAAATAGAGGATCGCGCCGAGCGACCACACGTCGGCCCGCACGTCGACCGTCTTCGCCTTGCGCACGATCTCCGGCGAGGAGTAAGGCGAGAGGCCAAGCATCGTCGTGGCCGTCATCTCGCCCGCCATGGGCGCGGCCACGTCCCGCATGAGCTTCGCGGTGCCGAAGTCGATGACCTTCAGGAAAGGCGCGCCGCCGACACGCGTGGTCACGAAGAGGTGTTGCGGCTGGAGTTCGCGGAAAATGATGCCGTGCCCGTGCGTCTCGGCGACGGCCTCCGCCGCCTGCAGGACGAGCAGGCAAGCCTCCTGCAAAGGCAAGGGGCCGCGGGTCTTCACGTGCGTGGCGAGGTCGGTCCCTTCGAGGAACTGGCGGACGAGGTAAAACGTCCCGTCCTGCTGGGTCCCCACGTCGATGATGCGGGCGACGTGCTCGGATTCGAGCTTGGCGAGCGTGCGCGCCTCGCGCCGGAACCGCTCGAGCTCCTTGTCGTCGGTCTGGCCGGCGAGCAGGAGGCGGATCGCGACACGTTGGTCGAACTCCGTGTTGAAGGCCTCGACGAGGACGCCGTGCCCCCGGCCCAGGATGGTCCGGATGCGGTACTTCCCGGCCACGAGGCCGCCCGGGCGAATTTCGTCAGGTCGCATGTTTCGGATCGTGGCGGCGTCGAGGAAAGCCGCGGGGGCATTCTTGCACGTCTCGGGCCTCGGTGGGTACTTCCCGCGATCCTTTGAAGGAGCCCCTACTTCAGGGGCTCGATCGCCGCGGTGCAGGCCGCGTCCACGGTGGCAGCGTCCTTGAAGCCGAGCCAGCCGAGGATGCAGAGGTCGCCGGGATCCTGCTCGTTCACGATCTTGCCGCCCTTGTGCCGCTCGAGCCCCCGCGCCTTGTTGACGAGCAGGAGCTTGTCGGCCGTGGAGCCGAGATCGTCGACCACCTGCTGCATCGCAGCAGGATCGAGGTTGCACACGGCCGCGAAGTTCGACTCGAGCTCGAGCTGCGTCGTCGCCGCCCCGCCGGAGACGTTGCTCTCCAGCGGGTGGCGCAGGCCGAGCTGGCCGTAGATCCGCATCGGCCGCGTGGCCTGGCCGTGGCAATCGAGCGTGCCGCAGCGGCGCTCGAGGTAGGGCGAGACGCTCGCCGTGAAGACCGCGGGGTTCGGGCACGCGTACGCCTCGAGCCCCTCCTCGCCCACGCAGCTCGAAGCCCCGAAGCCGATGGCCAGAAGCCCCGCCGAGACGACGCCGAGCGCCGCGAGGCCCCGCCGGCCGAACAGCCGCTCACGCAGGTTTCGCGTCACGGCGCACCTCCACCACAGATCGGATCCGTGTCTCCGTCGTCCACGATCACCACGCCGGCCGAGTCACGCCCGGCGCCCGTGCCCGGCCTGTCGTCCGAGGGCAACTTGTGGCACGTCGCGCAAGAGCCATCCCGGCCGATGATCGAGTTCATGTTCCGCGACCCGGCCCTCACCTTGAGGGGGAACGTGAGGTCGGCCCATTTCTCCTTCTCGATGAAGAAGTTGCCGGCCGCGTTCGTGCAGGCGAACCGCGAGGGCCCGGCCGAGTCGAAGATCTCGACCTTCACGTTGGGCGCCGCCGCGAGCGCGCCCGTCATGGCGTCTTCCTTGTACACGGTGCCCGCGATCGCGAACGCCGGCGCGGCCCCGCCGTACGTCGAGTGGCAGGACAAACAGGGCTGACCCGGCCTGTGCGTCGCGCTCGGCGAGCCCGTCTCCGCGGGCAAACCGTCGATCACCTCCTGCGGGAGGGGATCGTTACCGTTGCAGGCCACGGCGCCGAGCGCGGCGAACGCGAGCGCGAGGGCCGTTCGTCCCTTCGATACGGGGACCATCAATCGACCTCCAGCTCCAGGGTCGCGGCGGTGAACAAACCGAACCGGTTGAAGACGTAGATGTGGTCGAAGTACTGGTTGTAGAGGCCCTCGACCTGGAGCTGCGCCGAGAGCACCCGGGCGAGCGCGTACCTCACGTTCGCGCCGAGCGTGAAGCCCATGAGCGCGCCGAGCTCGCGATCACTCGTGCGGTACTGGGGGACGTTCCACCCCGCCGCCGTCTGCTCCGCGATGTAGGCGCGTTTCCAGAAGTCGACCGACGACTGGATGTTGAAGCGCAGGTGGCTGCCGACGCGCAGGTCGTCGTTGACGTCGAAGAAAAAGCGCGCGTCGGTGGTGCTCGCCATCTGCCCCCACGTGTCGACGTAGACCCGCTCGTCGCCGCGGATCGTGGTCTTGTCGAAGCGCTTGGCCGCGCGGCCGACGAGCGCGAAGCGGCTGCGCTCGGTGGGGAGCTGCTCGAGCGGCGCGAAGGGCAAGCGGTTCGAGCTCACGACCTGGCGCGTCGCGCCGAGCGGGACGCGCGAGGCGACCGCCTGCGTGAACATCGGGATGTGACGGTAGGGCTTCGAGGTGTCGCCGAAGACGAGCTCGGCCGTGCCGCCGACGACGACGATCGTGCTCGGATCGATCACGAGCGAGACGCCCGCGTCGATCGTGTGCCGCATGATGTCCTCGGAGAAGACCTCGAACGGCGTGCCCGCGCGGCTGAGCACGTCGAAGCCGAGGTTGTAGGCGAGGGTCGGCGTGACCATCTTGCTCTTGAGGTCCGTGCTCAACGCGACGCCGACGCTGCGCGCGAGGTAGTCCGGCTCGACCGAGACCGCGCCGTTCAAGCCGACCTTCACCGTCTTGACCTTGAAGTCACCCGAGAGCGAGCCCGCGTAACGTGTCTCGTTCCAGCGCCGCGACGCCGTCGCCACGATGTCGGGCGAGGCCGTGCTGACGACGTCGACGACGAAGCTGCCGCCCACCTGCCAGCCCGCGGTCGGGTTCTCGCCGGAGACGTACGCGGCCGGCGACACGACCGTGGTGTTCAGCGTGTCGGTGTAGAACATCGTCTCGAGGCCGGCCCTCAGCGTGAAGCCGCGCCCCTTGCCGCCGGTGTCGATGCAGCGCTGCATGTCGGCCGGCGTGCGCGCGGCCTGCATGCACTGGAAGACGGCGCTGTTGTTCCCGCCCGCGCCGCCCTGATCGACGTTGACGGTGATCTGCTCGCCGCGATCGAACGCCTCGGTCGTCTTGTACTGCGCGGGGAACTTGCCGCGCTTGCCCTTGGCCTCGATCGTGGCCTTGCCCGGGTTGTGCGGGATCGGCTGCTTGACCTTCTCCTTCGGGATGGCGACGCCGTCGATCTTGATCTCGACGTCGCTCCACGAGCTCGGGATCTGCAAGGTGATCGTGGGCGTGTCGAGTTTGAGCTTCTCGAGCAGCGCCTTGGCCTCGTCGACGACGCCGGGGTTGTTCTCTTCTTCCGCGTACTTCGACGCGATCTGCGCGTCCGCCGCGGCCTCGAGCAGGAGGCCACCGACGTCCTGGCACTTCGCGAGCATCAGCTTGCCCGCGGCGAACTCGCTCGACGTCGCCATCTCGGCGATGAGCGTCTGCATGCACCCGCTCCAGTCCTTCTGGGCGAGCGCGGCCTCCGCGGCGCTGACCGAGGCCATCTGCTGCTTCGTCGGCGGCGGGCGCGAAGGGCCGAGGATCTGCCGCGCTTCGGCGTAGGTCTTCTCGAGGTCCTTCGTCGCCCACTGCTTGTCGAGCTTGACCTTGGGGTCTTCCTGGAGGGCCGCCTCGAACGACTGCTTCGCCGCGTCGAGCTTCTTCTTGCCCGCGCCGTGCACGACGCCCATCGCCATGTGGATCTCGGCGCGCACGCTCGGCTCGCAGGCCTTGCCCTTGCACGCCCTGAGCGCCGCACCGAGCCGCTGGAGGGCCTTGTCGTACTTGCCCTCGACGAACTCGTTCATCGCCTCGGCGACCGCGACGAGGCCGTCGGCGTCCTTGTCCCCCGCGAACGAGGGCCCTGCGTCCGTGAGCCCGACGAGCGCGAAGACGGCCGCCGGCAACAAGAACGCGCGGATCAGTTGTCGGGCGCGCCGCACAGGATCCACTCCTCGATGATGTCGTACTGCGCCTGCGTGAGCCGCGCGTCGGCGACCGCGTCGTCCTCGTCGACCTTCGGCATGAGCGGGAAGCAGTTCGGAGGTTTCGTCACACCCATCTCCGTCCGGATGCTGCAGAGCAGCGACGAGCTCGGGAGATCACCACACGCGACGTACGGCCCCGCGGGCAACGTGATCGCGAGCAGCTCTTCGCGGAGCTTCTTCGGGTCGTTCGGCGTGAGCTGCGGCGGCTCGACCCCGGCACCGTGACACGCGGCGTCGGTGCACCGGCCCGGGGCTCCGTCGAGCAGCGGCGCGACCTGCATCGCGAAGCTGACCCCGCAATTGGGATCGGCCATGCAACTGCCGCCTGCCGCCGAGGAGGAAGGCCCGGAGCCCCCCACGACCTTCGCCGGATCGCCGTAGGGCGGGATCTCCTCGGTGGCGCATCCGGCGACCGCCATGGGGAGCGCCGCAAGCGCGGCGAGAAGGAGGATGGATGAGCGATCGAGCATGGTACCGGGGAGGCTCGCCATCATAACCGGGCCCGGGAAACAGGGACAAGCTCTCCTTCAGGGATCGGCCGCGGCGCGCCCGATCGCCGCGAGGACGTCCTCCACGGTGCAGGCGCCGTCGATACGCGCGACCTCGCGCCCCTCGGCGTCGAACACGATCGTCGTCGGCACGACGCGCGCGCCGTACCGCTCGGCCCAGAGCTCGGCGTCGGGTGACGCCGACCCGTCCGTCAGATCGATGCGCAGCGCCACGAGGGGCGTGCGCTGAAGAAGGATACGCGGATCGGACCAGACCTCGCGCGCCATCATGAGCGAAGCCGCGGACCAGTCGGCCGAGAGGTGGACGAGCAGCGGCAAACCTTCCCGCGAAGCACGCGCGCGGGCCCGCGGCTCGTCCGTCTCCCACACCCACGGCCGAATCCGAGGCGGAGGCTTCGGGTCGTCGCGCGGCGCGGCGGCGGCGACCGGGGCCGGCGCGTCGCCGGGGATCGCCACGACCGGAGGCGCCTCCGGCGGACGCGCTCCGCACGCGACGAGGCAAGCCGCGAGGAAAAACGCGCGGTTGTGGATCAAATGTTTGGAGAGACGAACGAGGAGACGTTGAGGGGGGCTCCGTTTGTCCGGGCGTCGGGAGCCCCCTCCCTTCGGGTTCACTTGCCCTTGGCAGAGCAGCGCATGGCGCACATGAGATCACCCGGCGCGCAGCCGCAGGAGCTCGGCTTGGGCGTGGGTTTGGCCGTGGCCGGCGGCGCCGTGCCGCCGCCCGTCTTCGTCGTGCCGCCTGTCTTCGTCGTCGTGCCGCCCGTCTTCGTCGTGCCGCCCGTCTTCGTCGTGCCGCCCGTCTTCGTCGTCGCGGCGACCGCGGACGCGCTGGCCTCGGGCGTCGCGGTGTCGGCCACCGACGGCGTCGGGGCCGGCGGCGCGGTCTCGAGCGGAGGCGGCGTGTTCACCGGCGCGGCCGAGGTCGCCACCGGCTGCTCCGGCGGCGGATCACCCTTCATGACCATGAACGCGCCGACGATCGCGCCCACCGCGACGAGCGCGCCGATGCCGATGAAGAGCGGCGTGCGGTTCTTCTGGGGCTTGGCCTCCTCGGGCATCGGGATCGGCGCCGCGGCGGGCGCCGTGACGGGCGGCGCCGCGAGCTCGAACAAGCCACCCGAGTCGCCGAGCAAGCTCGCCGCGGCGCTCGCCGCCGGAGGCGCGGCCGCGCCGGCTGCGAGGGCCTTCAGGTCGATGAGGCCGGAGTCCTCGGTGTTCATCGACTTCGCCGGCGACGACGCCAGCGCGCCGAGGCTGCCGAGGCTGCTCGCGGCCGACGACGACGACGAGGCGGCGCGGTTCGTCAGGGCGCTGAGCGAGAAGAGCGCCGACTGCTCCTCCTTGGGCCCGGCGCCGATGCGCACGGGCGCGGCTGCGCGGGAGGAGCCGCCGAAGCTCGAGGCGCTCGTCGACACGTCCTGGCTGGACCCGTCGGTGCCGAAGAGGTCCCGCGCTCCGCCGCGCGCTGCGTCCTTCTTGACGGCGGCTCGCGCGGGCTCGGGGGCAGGCGGCGGCGCGCTCGCGCCTTGCGCGGCCGCGTTGAGCGCGTCCACGATCGCCGGCACCTGGCCGAGGGGCTGCCAGTCGCCCATGCCATCGGCCCAGACGTACGTGTCTGCGGTGATGACCGAGCTGTTGTAGGCCTGGACGATCTCTTGCAGCGACATCGTTCGCTGATCGCCCTCGGCCACGTTGACCTGGTACGACCCGCCGTCCGTCGCCGCGGCCTCTTCGGCTCCGGCGGCCGAGGCGGCGTCGGCGTTCGTCGTGGTCGCCCCGCTGCTGTTGACGAGGATCGTCGCGCCGCACTTACGGCACTTGATCTTGACGGTCTTGCCTTGGACCTTCTCGTCCGAAACCGTGTACTTCGACTGGCAAGATTGGCAGGTGATCTTCATGTCGCGTCTGGTTCGGAGGGTCGACTGTTTACCCGCGGTCGGTCTTCGGTAGAAGACTCTACCAGGGCGCCCCGTCGTTTCGGACCTTTCCTGACGTATCAGCCACGAGGAAGACTCGAATTTGCCAAAAATTCGTCTCCACGTGCAATTTCTTGAGGTCCAACCCAAAAAAGCGCTTGCAAGAGCGTCAAAAGCAACCCGCCCAAGGAAGGGAGCGCGCAAAACGGCGAGCGAGCCCGGCCGACGAGGTGGACCCCCGCCGGGCAGGCTCGCGAGACGTCGAGGGCAGGCTCAGGAGAGACAGCGGCCCGCGTCGAGCGCGTCGGCCGGGGCGCTCGGCACGCTCGGGGCTTCTTCCGAGGCGGGCGCGGGTGTCTCCTCGGCGCTGTCTTGCGGGCCCTCGGCCTCTTGCGCCTCGGGGGCCTCGTGGCTGCCCACGTGCTCGCCGTACGCCTGGAGCTTCGAGTAGAGGCCACGCCGGCTGATCCCGAGCACGCGCGCCGCCCGCTGCTTGTTGCCGCGCACGGCCTCGAGCGTCAGCAGGATCAACTTGCGCTCGGCGTCGGCGAGGCGCGTGCCCACGGGCAAACGCAGGACGAGCGGGTGCTCGCCGCGCTCGCCGCCTTCCCGCGCCTCGAGGTCGTGCGGCGACGAGGGCGCCGTCGCGCGGATCGGCGGCTGGGCGAACGACGGGGACACGGACGTCGGCGGCGGCTCGACGAGCGAAGGCGGCGGCTCGCGCCCCTCGGCCTCGGCGAGCGCCGGCGGCGGCGTGGTCGTGATCGGCGCGGGCGGCGTGGGATGCTCCGGCTCCGGGTGCGGCTGGCTCGGCTGCACCTGGAGGTCGTGGTGCGAGCGACGGCCCGTGCGCCGCTCGATGCGGCCCTGGCCGATCTGGACCTCCTCCGGCGCGACGATCTCGCCCGCGGCGAACAGCGCCGTCTGCTCGACGACGTTGCGAAGCTCGCGCACGTTGCCCGGCCAGTCGTGCACGTAGAGCCGCTGGATCGCGCCCTCCGAGAAGCGACGCGCGGGCGTGCCGTACCGCTTCGCGAACTTCACGAGGAAGCGCTCGGCGATCGGCAGGATGTCCTCCACGCGCTCGCGCAGCGGGGGCAGCGTGATCGTGAAGACGTTGAGGCGGTAGTAGAGATCCTCGCGGAAGACGTTGTCGTCCACCAGATCGAGCAGGTCCTTGTTCGTCGCGGCGACGATGCGGACGTCGGCCTCGATCTCCTTGCGGCCGCCGACGCGCGTGAAGCGGTAGGTCTCGAGGACGCGCAAGAGGCTCACTTGCACGGCGCTGTCCATCGTGCCGACCTCGTCGAGGAAGACGGTGCCGCCCGTGGCCGCCTCGAACTTGCCCTCGGCCGAGGAGAAGGCGCCGGTGAAGGAGCCCTTCTCGTGGCCGAAGAGCTCGCTGCCGATGAGCTCGCGCGGGATGGCGCCCGTGTGCACGGGGATGAACGGGCCGTTCTTGCGCGGGCTGCGGTTGTGGATCGCGCGCGCCACGAGCTCCTTGCCCGTGCCGCTCTCGCCCACGATCAAGACCGGCGCCATCGTCGACGCGACCCGGTCGATCCGGGCGAAGACCTCGCGCATGCCGCGCGATCCGCCCACCATGCCCTCGAACACGAGCGGCCCGGCCGTCGCGTCGTCGTCCTCGCCCTCGGCCTCGCGGACGTTGTCCGAGGACAGGAGCTCACGCACGAGCGACACGAGCCGCGCGGGATCGAGCGGCTTCTGCAGATAGTCGGCCGCGCCCAGCTTGAGCGCGTCGACCGCGCTCGAGACCGAGCCCGACCCCGTGACGACCACGACGGCGGGCGCGGGCGTGGTCGTCTTGTGCGCCTCGTCGTCCGTCGGAGGCGTGAGCCGACGCATGAGATCCATGCCGGTCATCCCGGGGAGGTTCAGATCGGTCACGAGCACGTCCGCGGGCGTCCGGTGCTGGATCTCGAGGGCCTGCTCGCCGCTCGAAGCGACGAGGACGTCCAGCCCCTCGTGCCGCAGCACGGCCTCCAAGATCGCAGCCTGATCCGGCTCGTCCTCGACGAGCAGGACCCGCCCCGTATGGTGCCCGGCCGCCCGGTGCGCGCGGAGCATCGATCCCCTCGCATGCACTGAAGCGCTCGCTCCCAAGCTTTTCCTCCCCGGAGGTTTTCCGCGTGATCTACGCGGCGCCTCCACGCTTTCGGTGAAGGAACTCTAGCGAAGAGGTTCGCTCACGCCACCCGCCGGGATCAATTCAGGATCCCCCTCGTTCGGGTGTCACGATCTCCGGAGGGCCGTGTCGGGTACGGCCTGGACGCTCGTACGGAATGCATCAGGGCGCCCGCGTGCCGGGCGTCGATTTGCGACGGTAGATGCACCAGGCGAAGCCCGCGTCGAGCGGCACGCGGCCCGCGATCTCGTAGGCCGGGAGGAAGCGCCGATCGCGGTAGATCACCTGCGATCCCGGGACAGACGGGTGCTTGCAGTCGATGTTCGAGGAGATGATCAGAACGTAGGGCGGGCGTTTGTCGAAGAGCCGATCGGTGAAGCCCGGGCCGAGCTTGCGCGTGTAGCCGCCCTCGAGCTTGCTGATGACCGGATCGACGAGGCCGAGCAGATCGAGGATGGGGTAGTCCGTCGCGTACCCGACGTACCCGATGTCGCCGATCGCGATCTCGCCGGGCTGCCCGTTCTCGAGCAGCCACTTCGTGGTGCCGCCCGCGGCCATCTTCCAGAACCGCTCCTCCTTCTCGACGATCTGGCGCTGCGCGACGTGCATGTTCCCGATCCGCAAGGAGAAGGCGACCGTCAGGAAGGCGGCGAGCGCGACGTTCGCGGCCTGGCTCCTGCGGTCGACGATCACGCGCGCCGAGACGCAGACGAGCAGGAAGGCGAAGGGCTCGAACGGCGCCATGAAGCGATAAAACGGCATCCAGTCGCCGCCGACGGCGATCACGTAGCCGAGCACGAAGAGCGCGATCGCGGAGACGGCGAGCAGGTCACGGCGCCGCGCGACCAGGCCGATCGCGATGGCGAAGATCCCGAGGTAGAGCACCGGCCCCGCGTGAAACACGTAGTCCCTGACGTACGCGCTGCCCCCGTCGAGCTGCGCCGACCAGTTGCCCGTCTTGGCCGAGAACGTGTTCGGCACGAACGTACCGTAGTAGGCGCGCCGGAAGGCGAGGTGCGCGCCGACGGGCAGGACGAACGCCGCGCCGCGCAAGAGGTTCTGCTTGCCGAAGAAGCCACCCGGCGCGCGCAGGACGTGCAAGAGGCCGTTCTTCGTGCCGAACGTCTCGCGCCCGAAGAGCAGGACGAGCATCAGCAACCCGACGAAGGCAGGCGCCTCGGGCCGCGTGATGCCCGCGAGGCCAAAGACCAGGCCCGACCAGGGCAGCGCTCTCGTCGACCCCGGCTCGATCTCGCGGAGGAAGAGCCACGTACCCGCGAGCAGGAGGAAGACGAAAAACGCGGTTTCGAGGCCGAAGACGGCGTACCCCGAGAAGACGACGGTCGTCGCGGCGAGCCAGGTCGCGAGGCAAGGCGCCGCCGCGAGCGGTCGGAGCCGATCGGAGAGGCGGTACATCATGACGAGCGCGCCGAGCGCGGAGCCCGCGCCGAGGACCTTCGCCGTGACGTCGGGATCGAGGCCGATCTTGATCGCGCCCGCGAGGATCACGGTCCAGAGGAAGTTCGTGTAGCCCTCGATGCGCTCGCCGGCGTTGTAGACGAGGCCGAGCCCCCGCGCGAGGTTCCGGGCGTATCGATAGGAGATGTACGCGTCGTCGATGGTGAACGACAGGACGCGCCCCGCGTTCACGAGCAGCACGACCGCCGGAAGCACGAGGCCGAGCACGAGGTGCACGGGCCGCGGCAGAGGCGCACCCGCGAGCCAGTCGCGCAGCGTCTCGGCGGGCGGGCGTCTCCAGGGCGGATCGGCGGCGTCGGGATCGGGCTCGCCGCGATCGTCGTCGGCGTCCGCTTCTTCCGCTTCGGCTTCCGCGTCCGCGTCGCTGTCTCGTTCCTGGCCCTCGGGCGTCCTCTTCACGAAACGGCCATAACATCGCAGGCCCCGGGGTTGGCAAGCGTCGCCGCGCTTTCCGCCACGACAAAGGCCGGGTATGGGCCGCTCCGCGATGTCGACCCGCCCTCCCGCCGCTCCGCCGAGCGCGCTCGTCTCCCTCCGCGCTTGGCTCGGCGGCGCGCTTTCCTCCCTCCGCGCTTGGCTCGGCGGCGCGCCGCTCTCTTCACGCGCGCACCTCGTGCTCGGGCTCGTCTTGCCGATGATGCTCGTCGCCACGAACGCCTACCGCGTCGCGAGCTTCACGATCGACGACGCGTACATTTCCTTCCGCTACGCCCGGAACTTCGCGGAGGGCCACGGCCTCGTCTACAACCTCGGCGAGCGCGTCGAGGGCTACACGAACTTCCTCTGGACCGTGCTGCTCGGCGTCTTCGCGGCGCTCGGCGCGCGCCCCGAGATGACGGCGAAGGTCCTCGGCGTCGTCTGCGCGTGCGCCGCGCTCGTCCCCCTCTACCGCATCGCGAAGAGGCTCGCGCCGCTCGGATGGGCGCCGTGCCTCGCCACCTGGCTCTTCGCCTCGAGCTTCCTCCAGACGGGGTACGCCGTCTTCGGCCTGGAGTCGCCGCTCTTCGTCCTGCTCGTCCTGCTCGGCACCGACCGTTTCCTCGTCGAGGAGCACGACGACGCCGAAGTCTTCCCCTGGTCCGGCCCGCTCTTCGCGCTCGCTGCCCTCACCCGCCCCGAGGCGCCGCTCTTCTTGCTCCTGCTCTACGTCTGGCATCCGGACAGGCCCTTCTCCCGCCGCAGCCTCCTCCGCCTCGCCACCTTCGCCCTGCCCGTGATCGCGCACCTCGCCTTCCGGCGCGCCTACTACGGCGGCTTCTTCCCCAACACGCTCACCGCCAAGACCGGCAACCTCGAGCAGCAGTGGAACGGCGGCGTCGACTACCTGCGCCGCTACGTCGTGCACGCCGGCCCCGCGCTCTGGCTCGGGATCGCCGCCGTCGCGATCGCCTTCGTCCGCAAGCGGCGTGAGGGCCTCGCGATCGCTTCCATCGCCCTCACCTTCGGCCTCTACGTGGTCCTCGTCGGTGGCGACTGGATGCCCTACTACCGCTTCCTCGCGCCCGCCGAGCCCTTCGCCTTCCTGCTCGTCGACGCCGCCGCGCGCACGATCGCCGAGCGACGCGAGCGCGCCGCGGCGGTCGCGATCGCGCTCTTCATGGTCCTCGTCGCCTTCACCCGCGTCGGCTCGCTCCGCCAGGCGCAACGCGACATCCTCGACAAGGACAAGGCCTTCTGGGACGACGCCGCGGGCCGCACCGCCGCGTGGCTCTCCGGGCACGACAAACCCGGCCCCGTGGCCATCGCCGACATCGGCTACGTCGGCTACGCGACGAACTTCCCCATCGTCGACATGCTCGGCCTGCTCGCGCCCGAGATCGCGCGCCTCCCGGGCGGCTACACGAACAAGACGGGCGCGGGTTACGCCGCCGCGATCTTCGCGCGCGCCCCGCGCTACGCCGTGATCATCTCCTCGAGCGTCGACTGCAAGAACCCCACGGTCCCCTCCTCGCGCGTGCTCCACGGTCACCCGAAGTTCCGCGCCGAGTTCGCCGTGGCCGAGACGATCCGCCTGCGCGGCGGCGGGGCCTGGTGCATCTACGAAAAAAAAAGCGGCGCCGAAACCCGTCCGGCGCCGCGCTGATCTTCGAACCCGTCCGTTCGCTCAGGGCTTCTTCTTGTCGCCGGCCTTCTTCTTGGCGGCGACCTTCTTCTTGAGCGTGCCCTTCTTCTTCTTCTTGCTCTCGCCTGCCTTCGCGACCTTCTTCTTCGCGTCGGTGCCGAGCGCGATGTCGAGCCGGTTCCCCTTCGCCTTCGCGAGATAGGCCGGCACGCCGTCCTTGAACTGCAGGCTGATCTCCGCGCCGGCGGCGGTGTTCACCACGTTGATCGCGGCGATGCGCTTGTCCTTCCGGGCGAGCTCCGTCGCCGACGAGAGCGCGCGCCGCCCCGGCAGCGAGACCGTGAAGCCCATCGCGCCCGACGCGCCGTTCACCGTCTCGATCGGCCCGTCCACCTTCAGCCGCAGCATGATCGGGCTCCGCACCGTGCCCTTGCCGAACTGCTTGCCGTCGCCTTGGGTCTCCGTCGCTTCGGCGTCGTCCTCGCCTTCCCCTTCGTCTCCCGCTGCGGCGAGCTGGGCGCCTCCCTCGGGCGGCGCCTCTGCGACCGTTCCATCGGGCTCGGTCGGCATCGCTGGCACCGGCTCCGTCGTCGAGAGCGGCGTCGCCCCGAAGAGCGGCACGTTCACGCTCGGCACGGCGTTCGGATCTCCGGCCGCCGTGTTCGCGACCGTAGGCGCGGGCAGCGCTGCCGTCGCTGCGGCCGCGTTCGCCTCGGTCCCTTGCGGCGCCGCGTCCGGCGAACGCCACGCGCCGATCAGCCGGATCGCGCCCACCAGCACGAGCACCGACGCGAGCCCGAGCGCGCTTCCCATGAGCGCGGCCTTCGTGCTCGAGCGCGGCTTCTGCGTGGCCTCGGTCGTCTCGACCTCCTCCTTGTCGCGCACGAGCCTCTTGCCTGCTGCGCGGAGCGCGCCCGTCGGCGGCGCGGCCGTCGTCCTTCGTGTCGCGCGAGCTTCCTCCGGCTCGGCCGCCTCCGCCCCGCGCCGCTTCCGGATCGACGCGAAGAGCCCCGACATCGCGCCCTTCGCCTTCGTCCCGAGCCCGGCGGCTGCCGGCCCGATGGCGCCGAACGCGGCCTTCGTCGCGCCCTTCGCCTTCTCGGTCGCCCCGCGCAGCGCCGCGGAGAAATCCTTCTTCGCGCCGCCCACCGCCGGCGAGTCCAGCGACGGATCGTTCGCCTCGCTCACGTCCTCGTCCTCCGCCTTCGCCTCCTCGCGCAGCGCGGCCGACGCTTCCGACGCGCTCGGCCGCGTGACGGGCGGCATCGATCGCGACTCCTTCTTCTGCCCGCTCGCGAGCGACGGCGCCGGCGGCGACGACGGCTCCTCTGCGCGCGCCTCCTTCGCCTCGCCTCCGCTCGGGCTGATCTCGGTCTTCCCGACCGCGCCCACGCCCGGCGTCGTGCGCTTGATCAGCGCGCCGAGCGCGAGGGACGAGCTCTCCTTGCCCGTCTCCTTGCTCGTCTCCTTCTCGGGCGCCTTCGCCGGGGCGGCGACCTTCTTCGACTCCTTCGCCTCGCCGAAGCGCAGCGACACCACGAGCTGCGGCACCTTCGTCGACGGGTCGACCTCCACCTTCACGGCGTCGACCGTCGCGGCGCGTTTGTCGCCGTGGTCCATGTCTTCGAGCTCGAGCGAGCGGCCCACCTTGAGGAACTCCAGGTTCGAGCCCACCAGCACCTCGCCGCCCGTCGCTTCCCGCACCCGCGCCTTCATGGGCGAGCCGAGCCCCTCGATGTGCAGCCGCACGCGTGTCCCGGGGATCCCCATCGCGCCGACGCCCGCGCTCGCTTCGTCCGGGCCGCCGAGCTCCTGGCACAGGCTGCGCAGCGTCGCCTCCGCGTCCGGGCTGTCGAAGCTCACGAAGCGCAGGCCGAACTCGCCGCCGCGGGGCGCCTCGCGTCGCCAGATCACCTCACCGTCGGCGACGACCTCGCCGGCGTCTCCTTCGAACCGGCAGACGAGCTTGTCGCCGATCTGCGGGAGGTAGGCCGTGCGCAGGCGCATGCCTTCGGGCGAGACGTCGATCGACTCGGCTTCGAAGCCGCCGCTCCCCTTGGCCTCGCCCACGGCCACCAGCGCCTCGAAGTGAACCCGGTGGTGGCCCGCGCGCCTCTCCGGCGTCCCGCTGGTGGCCGTCGTGTTCGTCGCCGAGTCTTCTGCGCCTCGCATGCTCATGACAATCCTCCAGGGTAGGGACTGGACAGACCCCGTCCCCGCCGCGCCCCCGCGGCTCTCTCGCTTTCGCCCCGACTAAGGCACCTCGAAGAAGAGGGCCAAGTTTGGTGGCGGAGCGTTGACCGGGAAGAAACGGCCCCCGCGCCGGTTGTCGGGAGGAGCGGACGACGCCGACGCCATGGGAAGGGCGCGGGGGTCCGGTCCAGGCTCCGTCATCGCGGACATTTTTCCGTGATCGCGCCGTGAAGCCCTGGACAGTTCCGCTACGGAACCTTATATCATCCGCTATAGCGGACAATCGGCCACCGGCGGCGCTTTGAGCGCGCGCGGGGTGCGCCGTCACGGAGGCCCCATGCGTATTGGATGGATTGGGGGAGTCGAGCGATACGAGGTGCAGCTCGAGCGGCTGGCGAAGGCGGCCGGTCACGAGCTCGAGTATCACCGCGGCGACGTCCGAGGCCGCGGCGCGCAGACGCTCGAGGGGCTCGTGGAGCGTTGCCAGCTCATCGTGATCGTGACCGAGACGAACAGCCACGGCGCCGTCCAGCTCGCGCGCAAGCTCGCGCGTCAGCGTGGCCGCGGGACACTTTTGCTGCGCAAGAGCGGCATCGCCCGCTTCGGGCGCCTGCTCGAGGCCATCGACCAGGCGACGGCGCAGGGCTTCTTCCGGGCCGACGGCTCGATGCGCACGGGTTACGAGGCGGCGCTGCTCGGGGCTTGAGGATCGACGCCTGCGATCCGCCCGAAACGTGACAAGCTTGCCGTGTGAGTGACGAGCCCGATCCGCCCGAGGCGCCGCCAAAGCCGAGCGAAGCGCTGGAGACGAAGGCCGAGGACGTGGTGATGATCCACAGCCCCATGACCGACGGGGAGGGGTATCACGTGCTCCGCCTTCGCGAGGGCAACGTGGAGCTCGGCGCGATCCGCAACATGCGCGAAGGCGCGCCGGTGCACGGCGACGTGGTGAAGCTGTCGCCGCGCAAGGAGCACGAGCGTCTCTACGACGTGGAGGTGCTCGTGAAGAGCCCGAAGGCCCCGGAGCCCGCGCGCACCGGGCCGGCGCAGGTGGCGACGGACGCGTACAGGGCGAACTGGGAGGCGATTTTTGGGGCGGGGCGCGCGAAGGGCGACGGCGGGTCGCTGAACTGACGGGGGTCGACTTCAAGCGTTGAAGCGGGCGCCTCGGGGATCGAGCGCTTGCAAAACAAGCGTTGAAGTGCGCGGGGGGCCCGACGGGGTCGACGACTGCAAGCGTTGAAGCGCGCCGCTCGGCGGGCGAGTCGTCGTTTCAACACTTGAAGTCGGCGCCTGGGCGGACGGGGGCGCGTTTCAAGCGTTGAGACGAGTCTTGCGGCGGGGGCGTGGCGTCAGCCCTCGGATGCGGGGGCCTCGTTGCCGGCGGGCAGGGCGTCGCTGACGCCGCCGGCGCGGTGCACCTCGGCGAGGTCGTCGAAGATGAGCGGGAGCAGCTCGGGCTTGCCGAGGTGCGCGAGCATTCCGCGGACGAGGTGTTTGTTGGCGGTGTACACGTCGAGCCACGCCTCGCGCGCGGCGGAGACCTCGGGACCGACCTCGACCTTCTCGACACGCGCGGCGCGTTGTTGCTTCTCGAGGTGGCCGAGCTTCAGGTGCACCTCGGCGATCTCGGCGTACCAGTGGTCGGCGTCGCGGATCTTGGCCTTGTGTTTGCCGAACTCGTCGAGGATGTGGCCGAAGGCGGCGGTGAGCTTGGTGAGCCTGCGGCGAGCGATGACGCTCGGGGGATCGTTCCGGAAGAAGACCTTGGGATCGACGGGTCGGCCCTTGAGGGAGTCGAGGTGGGCGCCGAAGCGAACGATGGTGTCGCGCGCGTCTTCGAGGACGGCGGCGCTGTCGAGGAGAGGCGCGGGCTTGGGTTGTTTGTCGAGGACGTCGCTCATCGCCTGATCGGCGGTGAGTTGTTTTCCGATCATCCAGTCGACGAGGTCGTCGAAGACGGGGTTTTTCCCGAGGAGCACGGCCGCCATCTGCTCCCGCGCGAACTTGCCGTAGGGCTTGGTTTCGTAGGGATCGATGTACGGGTCGGCCATGGGGGAGGCTCCTTTTGGGGGGGGTGGATCGGGCGGGCGGAACGATGGCAGAGACGCGGGCTGCCTTGCAAGGGCTTCGTTTTTCCACGTCGCAGGCGCGGGCGAGCGCGGTAGAGTCCGGGGCGAGGCGAGCGCGCAGAGGACGTCATGCTGAGCTGGTTCGAGGTCGAGAACTTCAAGTCCATCAAGAAGCTCCGTCTCGAGCTGTCGCCGCTCATGGTGTTCGTGGGGCCGAACGGGGCCGGGAAGACGAACATTCTGCAGGCGCTGGCGTTGTTTTTGGACATGCTGGCCGCCAGGTCCACAGAGCCGATCGATCTGTACGGAGGCTACGAGCAGCTCGTCCGACGGGGAAAAAGGCCCGCGCAAAGCATGCGGTTTGCGGTCGAAATGCCGTTCTCGTCTGGAAAGACGCGGTTCGGCTTGCGCGTGGATCTGACGCTGAAGCACGCGGGCGATCATCGCGAGGTGCGCGTCAGCCATGAGGAAATGCAGATCCAGCAGGCCGCTCTCCGCCCGTTTCGAGCCGTGTGGTCCGAGGGGACTCCCACGGATCTCGATGCTGGGGAAATTCTGAACCACGAGACACGGAACTGGCTTTCGTCTTTCCATCATGTCGCCTCGGAGCCTCGGCTCTTGGCCTCTCCTTGGCTGTTGCAGTGGGCGCTCTCCTACCGGCCTCCGAGGGCCGCTCGTATCCGGCTCGATGCCTCTGCTCTGCGGGCCGAGTCGAACGTCGGCGGTGCGCGCCGCCGCGCTCCTTTGCTCCATTCGACAGGCGAGGGGTTGCCGCTTGCCCTCGAGCGGATACGGCCCCGCGGCAAGGCGCCGACCAAGGCATTCCAGCGTGTCCTCACCGGGCTCCAGGCCGTCTACCCTCGTATCGAAGACGTCTCGACGATCCACTACCAACCCGGCCGTATCGCGCTCTCTTTCAAAGAACGAGGGATCGAAGGAGAGCTCTCCGAAGCCAACGTGTCCGACGGTGTCATCCACGCGCTTGCGTTGCTCGTGGCGCTCGAAGGCAATGAGCGAAACGTGCTTGCCATCGAGGAACCGGAGAACGCGCTCCACCCGTGGGCGCTTCAGCAAATCCTCGACCGCGCGCAGGATCGACTGCCGTTCGCTGAGCCCCTCCTCATCTCCACACACTCGCCCGTCGTCGTCGACTCCGTGCGGGATCCCGCCTCGCTCTACATCGTGGAGAACCACGACAAGCACGGCACGATCGTGACCCCTGCCCTCGAAAAAGAGCGCGCCCTCCGGACCATCCTCGCCAACAGCGGACAGAAGCTCGGCGACGTGTGGCTCGATGGAACCCTCGGCGGCGTGCCGGACGCAGCGGAATGAGCCGAGCGCGCGCGGATGGTCCGAAGGCCCTCTCCACGATCGGCCTCATCGTCGAGGGCGAGACCGAGTTCCACGCGCTCGCCGAGCTGCCCCGCCTGATCCCCGGCTGCCCTCCGCTCAAACCGACAAACCTGCATGGCGTCGGCTCGCACATGACGCCCACCGCCATCGCCAAGATGGTCGCGCCCAAGGTCATCGGGCACATCGTCGCGGGGCGCACCCGCGTCGTCATCTGCATCGATCGCGAGAGCCGGCAGGACTGCACGGGCCAGTTTGCGCAAACCGTCCATCACGAGCTCTCCAAGGAACTCTGCGCGAAGGGCTACGCCCATCACGAGGCGTACGTCGTCATCGCCGATCGAACCTTCGAAGCCTGGCTCCTCGCGGACGCACGGGGACTGCACCAGCGGCGCGTCTTCAAGACGGCCCCCAAGTTCCACTCCTTCGAAGGAAACATGGGCGAACAAGGCCGCAGGGGCGTCCTGGAGCTCACCCGCTTGCTCGGCCGCGAGTACGACAAGATCCGCGACGGGAAGGACCTCTTCACGAAGCTGAACTTCCCCGACGCCCGCAAGTGCAAACCCGGGCAGCACGGCTCCCGCAGCCTCGACAAGCTCCTCCGGACGCTGGGCGTCTGATCCCTCGCCCTGCCCTTCCCTTGCCTCCCCCTTGACCCCTCACCGCACCCCGGCTTCCCTCGCCCCGCATGGATCCCCTCGCGCCCATCGCCGGCCTCTCGCTCGAGCAATACGCCGAGCTCCGCGCCCTCTGCGCCGATCACCCCGACGACACCGACGCCTGCGCGCGCGTCGCGCAGTCGAAGGACGTCTCCCGCGAGGACTGGCTCGCCGCGCATGCGGGCTGGCTCGCGCGGCTCGAGGATCCCGCGCTCGGCGGCGCGATCGCCGCGCGGTTCGTCCCCGCGTATCAGGCCGCGCTCGGCCGCGCGAAGGGCGCCGCCCCCACGCTCACGTTCGAGGAGTACGTCGAGCTCTCTGCCCAGATCATGCACGCCGGCCTCTCGTCCACGCTCGCGCGGCAAGACCTGGATCTCTTCCGGTACCAGCAGATCGCCTTCCACTGGAACGCCGCCATGTCGCGCGACATGCAGAAGTTCGTCGCGTACGTGTGCGCCGTCGAGCAGGAGCTCTTGCGCCTCCACCGCGGCGGCGAGCGTCGCCCCATCACCACCCTCGCCACGTTGATCGGCACGCAAGCCACGGCCTTCGCAGCACCCGAGGAAGCCGCAGCCGCCGTGGCTGAGGCCGCCGCGCCCGCGCCCTCTCCCTCTCCCGCCTCCGTTCCCGCGCCCGCGCCCGCGCCCGCTCCCGCCTCCGTTCCCGCGCCCGCTCCCGCCCCGCAGCCCCAGCAGCCGAAGGGCATCGAGCAAGACGCAGCCGAGGCGGCCAAGGTCGTCGGCGGCGCGCTCAAGTCGGGCTTCGACAAGCTCGGCCACGCGCTCGATTCGTTCGGCAAGAGCCTGTCGAAGCCGGGCGTCGGCTCGGCCGTGCTCGTCGCGTGGTCGGACGGAAACAAGTACCCCGGGACGGTCGCGCAAGTCGCGCAAGGTCAGTACTTCGTCACCATGAGCAACGGCACGCAGCTCTGGGTGGCCGAGCAGTACATCTCGGCCCCGTAGCTCCCGCACGCTTCGTGCTACAGAGCGCGGGCGAACGATGCCCGCGACCGAAAAGGCAAACAGAGCCGCAGAGCTGCGCGCTCCCCTCGGCGAGATCGCCGGAATCGAAGAGCTCGAGCTCGATCGCCCGGAAGCGGCACCGGTAGAGCCCCTGCCCTCTTACGAGCTCCCGCTCGATCGCCCGATCACCACCACGCGCGACCTCGCCACGCGGATCAACGCCCACAAGGGCCCCACGATCCACGTCGTCTCCGTCGCGGGCGGCGCGACCGCCCTCGTCGTCCGCGCGCTCGCGAAGAACACGCGCCGGAAGATCATCGTGGTCACCGCGGATCTCGAGTCCGCCCGCGCCCTCCACGCCGACGCATCGTTTTTGCTCGCCGGCGTCGACGCCGAGGAGCCGGACGCGGGAAAAACCACGCTCGGCGAGGTGCTGCTCTTCCCGCCGAACGAGTCGAGCCCCTACGCCGACGTGAACCCCGATCGCCGCGGCGCCGAAGCCCGCCTCGCCGCGCTCTTCCACCTGGCCGTGGATCTGCCTTGGCGCGCGCTCGTGTGTCCCGTCTCCGCCCTCGCGCGGAAGGTCGTACCGCAGCCCGAGGTCCTCGAGCACGCCGAGCTCGTCGTCACCGAGCAGGAGATCGAGCGCGATGCCCTGATCCGCAGGCTCGCGCAGGCCGGCTACGTCCGAAGCCCGCTCGTCGAGGACCCGGGCACCTTCGCCGTGCGCGGCGCCCTGCTCGACGTCTGGCCGCCGAACGCGAGTTTCCCCGCTCGGATCGAGTTCTACGGCGACCTCGTCATGGCGATCAAATCCTTCGATCCCGAGGGACAGAAGACGATCGCCGACATCAAGGAGGTCTGGCTCCCGCAGGCGCGCGAGGCCGTGCTCACGCCCGAGAACGAGGCGCGCGCCAGAGAGCGCGTGCGCAGCGCGTGCGACGCCGTGGATCTGCCCTCGATCAAGGCGCGCGCCCTCGTGGACGACGTGACGAGCGGGCGCACGTTCTTCGGCGCGGAGGGGTTTCTCCCGGCGTACCTCGACCTCGCGCCGCTCGCCTCGTACCTGCCCGACGACGCCATCGTCGTGCTCGAAGATCCCGCGGCGATCACGCGCTCGCTCCGCGACGAGGTCGGCCGCGCCATGGCCGATCTCGCCCACAAGTCGCGCGAGGCGCACTTCCCGCTCGAAGCGTTCTACGAGACCGAAGGCGGCGTCGCCTCGTGGATCGCGGGCCGCACGCACGTCGCGCTGCACCGGACCGGCATCGCGGGCGACGCGCCGGAGCCCGCCTCGCTCGAGCGCTTCGAGGTCGCGCCCGAGGACGCGCCTTCCCTCGCGACCTTCGATCAAGGCGACCTCGAGCGCGCCATCAAGGCCGCGCGCGCCTCCCGCGGCAAGACAGGCGCGCTCGATCCGCTCGTGCGCCGCATCCTCGCCTGGCAGGAGCACGGCATGCGGGTCGTGATCGCCGCCCGCGCCGAGACCCAGGTCGAGCGCCTCGTCACGCTGCTGCGCCACCAGGGCGTCCGCGTCAAAGCCCGCCTCGGCGCCTTCGATCCCGCGCTCCTCGACGCGTCCGATCCCGAGGCCGCGCGCACCGCGCTCGTCGTGCGAGGCGCCCTCGCGCGTGGCGTCGTCGCCCCCGCGGAGCTCGTCGCGCTCGTCACGGAGGAGGAGATCTTCGGCGCCCGCGCGCATCGCCGCGCCGCGCGCGCCGGCAAGGACACGAAGGCCTCCGCGCGCCCCTTCCTCGAGGACCTGCGCAACCTCTCCGTCGGTGATTTCGTCGTCCATGCCGATCACGGCATCGGCCGCTACCAGGGCCTCGTGCACAAGCAGGTCGGCGGCATGGTCGTCGACCTCATCACGGTCGAGTACGCGGGCGGGGACAAACTCTACCTGCCCGTCTATCGCCTCAACCAGATCCAGAAGTTCCAGGGCGGCGAGGGCGCGCCGAAGCTCGACCGCCTCGGCGGGCAGACGTTCGCCAAGACGAAGGCCCGCGTCGAGAAGAGCCTGCGCAAGATGGCGGACGAGCTGCTCCGCCTCTACGCCGAGCGCAAGAGCGCCGTCGGCGAGCCGACGCCTCTGCCCGACGACGACTACGCCGCCTTCGAGGCCACCTTCCCCTTCGACGAGACGCCCGATCAGGCCCGCGCGATCGGCGAGGTCTCGTCGGATCTCGAGGCCGCGCGCCCGATGGATCGGCTCGTCTGCGGCGACGTGGGCTTCGGCAAGACCGAGGTCGCGATCCGCGCGGCCTTCCGCGTCGCGGCCTCCGGCCGCCAGGTCGCCGTCCTCTGCCCGACGACCGTGCTCGCGCAGCAGCACTACCTGAACTTCAAGGCCCGCATGAGCCCGTACGCGCTCGAGGTCCGGGCCATGTCGCGCTTCCAGTCGAACAAGGAGCAGGACGAGGTCACCCGGGGCCTGCGCGAGGGCAAGGTCGACGTCGTCATCGGCACACATCGTTTGCTCTCCAAGGATGTGCACTTCAAGAAGCTCGGCCTGCTCGTGGTGGACGAGGAGCAGCGCTTCGGCGTCACGCACAAGGAGCGCATCAAGGCGCTGAAGACGAACGTCGACGTCCTCACGCTCACGGCGACGCCCATCCCGCGCACGCTGCAGATGGCCGTCACGGGGCTACGCGACATGTCCATCATCACCACGCCACCCGCGGAGAGGCGCGCGATCCGGACGATCGTCACGCGTCACGACGAGAACGTCCTGCGCGAGGCCACCCTGCGCGAGCTCGGTCGCGGTGGGCAGGTGTTTTACGTGTACAACCGCGTCGAGGGCCTCTACGAGCGGGCCGCGCGGCTGCAGGAGCTCGTGCCCTCGGCGCGGATCACGGTCGCGCACGGGCAGATGAGCGAGACCGCGCTGGAGCAGGCGATGCTCGATTTCGTCGAGGGTCGCTACGACATCCTCTGCTCGACCGCGATCATCGAGAGCGGCCTCGACATCCCGCGGGCGAACACGATGATCGTCGATCGCGCCGACATGTTCGGCCTCTCGCAGCTCTACCAGCTCCGCGGCCGCGTGGGCCGCTCGAAGGAGCGCGCGTATTGTTACCTCGTCGTGCCGCCGGCGAACGCGATGACCGACGAGTCACGCTCGCGGATCGAGGCGCTCGAGCGCCACACGGAGCTCGGCTCGGGCTTCCAGATCGCCTCGCTGGACCTCGAGCTGCGCGGCTCGGGCGACATCCTCGGCGCCGAGCAGAGCGGCAACGTGGCGCAGGTCGGCTTCGAGCTCTTCTGCCAGATGCTCGACGAGGCGGTGCACGAGCTGCAAGGCGAGCCCGTCGTGCACGAGGTCGACCCCGAGCTCGCCTTCGACGCCGACGCGCTCCTGCCCGAGGAGTACGTGTCCGACGTCGGCGTGCGTCTGTCGTTCTACAAGCGGCTCGCCAGCGCTTCGAGCCCGGACGAGGTGCAGGATCTCGCGAACGAGATGGAGGATCGATTCGGCGCGCCCCCGATCGAGGCGCGGCGGCTCGTGCACCTCATGAGCCTGAAGACCGAGCTCCGGAAGCTCCGCGCCCTCGCCTGCGAGGCGACGGCGAAGGGCGTGACCTTGCACCTGCGCGACGACACGCCGCTCGATCCGGCGAAGGTGATGAAGCTCGTGCAGCCGAAGGGCTCGCCGTACAAGCTGTCGCCGGACATGCGACTGTCACGACGAAGCCGCGACACCGAGCCGTTCGCGAGCGGGCTCGAGGCGACGGACAAACTGCTCGCGGAGCTCGCAGGCTGCATGAAGGCAGAGGCGTAGCCCGCGTCAGGACGGGGCGTCCTCGTCGCCTTCGTCGTCGTCGTCGTCGAAGTCGTCGTCGTCCCAGTCGTCCTCGTCCTCGTCCTCTTCGGCGCCGTCGACCCAGTACGTCGCGGCCTCGTTCGGCGCGCGGAGGTGATGGCGCATGAAGTCGCGCGTGTCCTCGACCTGCACCCGAGGCAAGAGCTCCTCGAACAGCTCGTCCCTCCCCTCCGGCTCCCGGCACCACAAGGGATCGTGCAGCTCCCGCGTGACGCGTGGATCGGGCGAGAGAAGGCAGGCCGCGACGTGCTCCCGGTAGCTCGCGAGTGGCACCTTGACGTCGATGAGCGCGCCGCACAGCTCGGCGCGCGCGAGGTCCGGCGCTCGTTCGAGGATGCCAGGGAGCCGCGGGTCGTCCCCCGCGATCACCTCCTGCAACACGAGCACCTGCGCCGCCTCGGCCGCGGCCGCGCCGCCTCGCGCGGGTGAGCCGAGCGCGCGCGTGAGCGCTTCGAGCATCGGCGCGGGCGAGTCGCTCCGGACGAGCCCAGCGGCGATCGGGAACTGCGACGCCTCGGGCCGCTCGAGCATGGACAGGATCCACGCGTCGTCGAGGCGTTCGGCCCGCGCGAGCACGGAGGCCGCGTGGGACACCGGGCCGTACGTGGCAGGATCACCGTCATACGACGAGAGGGCGGCCATCGCGACGTCCAGCACCCCGAGCGTCTTTCGAGCCGATCCGAGGAACATCAGCCGATCGAAGAGTTCGAAGTCCCTCTGCCGGAGCGCCTCGCCCGCCGCCGCCGCGATCCGCGCGTCGAGCTCGGGGGACTCCATCCCGCGCAGGGCCATCGAAGCCCACCGCGCCGCGTCCGCGTTCGAACGCACGCCACCCCTCCGCTTCTCCGTGGGCTCCTCCGGCACCATCAGGATCGACCAGAGCCGCTCGAGGCAGTCCTCCGGCGCGCCGACGACCGAGAGCGCGTTGAGCGGCGCGATCGCGTTGTCCCACGCGGGTGACGCGAGCGCGGCGCGCGCGATGTCCCGCAGGCGCTCACGTTGCTCCGGGCCGAGCATCTCTTCCCGCGCCAAGGAGGTGAGCGCGTCGAGCCAGCCGAAGAGCACCCCGGCGACGGCCCCCGCCTCCGCGAACACCACGAGCCCCTCGAACGCGGGCGCGCCGAACCGGCGAAGCAAGAGCTTGGCCCAGCGGGCCTCGTTCAGATCGCCCCGCGTCGGGTGCTTGTAGAGCCTGCCGGTCGTGCGCAGCGTGAAGAGCAGCAACACGAGCGCCTCACGCTGCGCGGGAGAGAGACGCTCGGGCGGAGCGTCCCCCTCGGGCGCCTCGGCGAGCAGCGCGTCGACCATCGTGAAGATCGCCGGCTGCGACGCGCCGCGGAGCACGGTCAGGCACGCGAAGAAGCGCTCGCTCGGCGGACCTTCGAGCAGAGACACGGGCACCCCGGCGAGCGGCGAGGTCGGAAGCTCACTCCCGAACCGAGAGAACCAGATCTGCTTCGCGCGCTCGACGAGGTCGTGCTCGGAGGCCCCTGCCACCTGAAGGAGCCGCGGGCGCGCCAGCTCCTCCGGCAAGCGCCCGATCGCGCGGAGGGCGGCGTACCTGTCGAGGCTGCCCGGCTCGACGAGCGCGCGATCGATGCGGTGGATGGCCCGCTCCGGATATCCGGCCGCGAGCGCCTCCAGCGCCCAGTCGGAGTCGAGCCCGGGACGATCACGAAAGATGTACGCGCCGCCGCCCTCGAGGATGACCTCGAGCGGCTTCCATCCTTCGGGTGGACACGCCACCCGGAGCGCGTCGATCAGCGCCTTCTCGTAGTCGGCGATGCGCTCGTACCTGCTCATCCCGGGGTCGCCGTCGAGCGGGTGGGGCACGGCGTCCTCGAGCAGCCAGAGGACGTCCTCCTCGCGCAGCGCCCCTCCCTTCATCTGCGAGAGGATGAAGAGCGCATAATATCGAATCCGCGCGTGCCTCCCCCGGAGCGCGCGCCGCAGCGAGGGGATCGCCGCCGGGAAATCGTCGAGCGAGAGCCACCGGATCGCGAGCGCGCGCGCGGGCCAGGCGCGCGCCTCGTCGGCGACCTGGGCGAGCCGCGCGCCGAGCTCGGGATAACGTCCTCCGAGCTCCTTGTCGGCCACGGTGCGATCGAGGACAAACGCGAGGTTCTCGTCGCCGGTGCGCGCGGCCTCGACGAGGAGCTCGACCACCTCGGGGTGGCGATCCGGCACGGAAAGCCACGCGAGCTGGAACATCTCGTGACGCCGGATCGGCGCGGCCTCGACGTGACGGACGAGGAGGCGGAGCAGCCGCACGGCCTCCAGGGGATGCCGGGACATGCCGACGATCTCGAAGCCGATCCGGCACGCGAAGCGCTTCAGCCGCTTCGTGGCGGCGGCCTGCGCGGACGGCGATACGAGCGCCCATGCCTTGCGCACCTCCCTCGCGAGCTCCTCGCAGACCTCGGCCGCGTGCTCGGCGAAGCCTCGTGATGCCGTGGGGTCGACGTTCGTCGCGGCTCGGGGGTCGGCTTGCGGGGGCGGGGGCGACGGCTCGGGCGGCGGCGCCACGCGCCAGGCGAAGCGCAGAGCCAGCGCGGGATCGAGCACGTCACGCTTCGGCTTGGGTGCGTCGGACATCGTCTCTCAAGGATACAACGACTCCGGCCCCACACACGGCGCGCTCAACGTCAGCGAAAAGGAGAGCGCGTGCGCCGGGAACCCCGCGACCTCCACGAGGCCCGCGGGCTCCTCAGTTTGTCCGGGCGCGCAATGGATGCCGTCGCCGTCGCTGTCGAGCCAGCCGTAGACGACGAGCCCCTCCCCGACATCGCGCGGATGGAGCAACGTCTCGCGCACCGGCCCGACGCCGGCGATCGTGCGCCGATCGAACTCGCCGAGCGGATGCGCGAGGTCGCCTTCGCCGAACGTCCTCGCGACGTGGAATTGGAGGTGCACGGCCCCCTCGCTCGGGGCGCCCGGCGCCACGCCGACCTCGCCCTCGAGCACGACCTCGTAGAGGCGCGTCTCCTCGTTGATGCACCCCGCGAGCGAAAGCGCGAGGGCGCAGGCGAAGCCCAGGGCGGCCCGGCTCATCGATCCCCTCCGAAATGCAGGCCTGCGTGGATCCCCGGCAGCGCGATCGTCTCCGGCGCGCCGACCCAGCCGTAGTTGATGCCGATATCGAGCCCGACGGCGCGTGAAATCGCGAAGCCGAGCCCCAGCGTGGCCCACGGCGTCCACTCGTGCCGCAAAGACCAGCTCGTCTCCGTGCCCGAGGCGCGCTCGATCGTCAAGAGGTCGGGCAGGAATGCGTGGCGCGTGCCGAGCACGAGGTAAGGGACGAACCTCCGCACCGGAATGGCCAGGCGGAGCCGGAGCTCTCCATTGGGGCCGCGCCGATATTCCTCGCTGCGCTGGAAGAGCCATCCGCCGAGGAGCTCGCCCGAGAGCCGCAGGTGCCTCGCGTCCGCGATCCGCACGCCGATCCCCAGCATGGGGCGATACCGACGCCCGAGGGCCGACTCGAGCTCGCTCTGCAACGTGATGCGCTTCGACAAACCCACCTGCGCGCGCAGGAACGAGAAGGGCCAGCCGCCCTGCGCCGAGAGGACGTACGCGCCCCTCGCCGGGCTCCCGCCCACGGCGTCGAGCGCGGCGTGCTCGGGAAAGGGGGAACGCGGCTCCGCGGCGAGCGCCTGGGGTGTCCAGACCCACGCGGCGAGGACCGAGGCGACGACGAGGGTCGATTTCATTCCGCCGCCTCTGCCGGGATGGCCACGCCGAACACACGGGAGAAATTCCCCGCGAGGACGTCGGTAGCCTCCTGCTCGGTGTATCCGGCCTCCTGCATCGCGGCGACGGTTCGATCGAGGTATCCCTTGACGAACCCCGGGCTCTGCGGGCCGTCGCTGCCATAAATGATCCGGTCCACGACGCCCTCCTCGCGCATGCGCCGCATCGCCTCCTTCAGGTTCGCGCCCGTCGGATCCGAGCCCGCGGAGCCGAGCGCCGAGGGTTCGAGGAAGACGTTCGGATACGCCTTCGCGAGGCGAATGCAGGTCTCGAGCCCGACGTTGCGTTGCTCCTTGAAATCATACCCGAGGTGCCCGAGGATGAACTTCGCGCCGGAAAATTGCTGAATGGCGGGCTCGAGGTACGTCGGATCGGTGTAGGGCGCGTCCTGCGACGTGCCGGGGAACGGGCTCGTCCCGGTGTGGAGGTAGAGCGGTTTGCCCATCCGGGCCGATATCTCGTAAATCGGATAGTAGGCGGCGTCGTCCATCCGGAAATGCTGGTGGGCGTGCGCCAGCTTGATGCCGACGAACCCCGGCCGCGAGAGCGTGGATTCGAGCTGCGCGAGCTCGGCGTCGCGATCGGTCGACCACCGATCGACGCGAAGCGAGGCGAGGCCGAAGAAGCGCTCCGGCGCGACGGTGAGGGCCTCGGCGACGAGCTCGTTCGAGGCGATCCCCACGGTGCGCGGCGCATAGATGGCGAAGAGCCCCGCGCCCCAGATGCCCGCGTCGTCGATCTCCAGGAGGACATTCTCGGGCTCGAGGGATCCCTTCGCCGCCGCCTCGGCGTCGAGGCCGAGCGGGAACGGAAACCGCGAGGCGAGAAACTTCCGCGTGTCCTCGGGGACGTGATCCCAGTCGCCCGGGTGCAGGTGCAGATCGATGACCGGCAGGCGCTTGCCGTTCCAGTCGACGCCACGCGGCGGCGCGCCGCAGCCCGTGTCGAGGGACGCGAGCGCAAAAAGCCCGAGGACCGAGATCAACACGAGCGGAGTACGTCCCGCGCGAGACCGACGTAAAAACACCGCCACAATGGATTCGAGAAACCTCGTGATGTCAAGCGGGTCGCGCGTATTGCGCCGATGGTCGTGCCGGGCAACCATGAATGTGGTGAAGCGGCTGCGAACCGCGCTGCCAACCGTGAGAGCAATCACAGGTCGATCAAATACGGCGCCGCGCGAACGTCGTGTACGTTCGTGACCTTGTCGCGGCGCCGGCTTCCCTTAGAAGAGCAGCTCCAGCAAGGAACCAAATGATGAAGCGCTCCTGGTCTCTATCGAAATCATCCGTGGGTACGGTCATGCTCGTGATGGCGCTCGCCGTATCGGCTGGCGCGAGTTGCGGAGACGGAAACGAGGGCACTCCGCCGACGACGCCCGAGGTCGCCGATCTCGAGCTCCAGCAAGTCAAGCGATTTCCGGTCGGTTCGACCTACTGGCTGCCGAACCCCGCGACGGGCGGGTGGACGCTCGAGGAGGCGCCGGCCGGGAACGAAAACCAGGTCGTCGCCGGGAGCGACGGTTTTCATCGATTCACGCCCGTCCTGCCCGGGACCTACGTGTTCCGCGCCGAAACCAGCGAGCTGCGCCGCACGTTGACGGTGACGGACGACGTGCCCTACGAGCACTTCAATTATTACCAGACCCGATCCCTCGCCCAGGTGAACGACGAGCTCTGGGTCGCGAACCTGTTCGAGCCGAAGATCACGCGCGTCGATCCGGCGAGCGGCGCGGTGAAGGGCACGATCCAGTCCGGCCCGTGGCCCGTCGCCGTCGCGTTCGCGAAGGCGCAGGGCCTGGCGCTCGTCGCGCACAAGGCCGGTGATACCGTGGGGTTCGTCGACGTCGCGAAGGGCCGCCTCGTCGACGCCGTGTGGGTCGGCGACGAGCCCGCCGACGTCGTCCTCTCGCCCGACGGCGCGAAGGCGTACGTCTCGCTCAATACGGAGGGCGCGGTGGTCGTGATCGACGTGGCCCGCCGCGAGGTGATCGGGCGCGTCGCGACGAACAAGAGCTCCACGGCCATGGCGCTCAGCAAGGACGGCGCGACGCTGTATGTCGCTTCGTACCTCTCGGGGACGAGCGCGCGGCTGCAATTCCCGGTCGAGGAGCGCAACGATAAATACGATATCGCCGTCGTCGACACGAAGACGCTCGCGGTGACGAAATACATCGAGGCCGTCGGATCCACGATCGGCGGGCTCTACCTCGACGAGGACCGGCTCTACGTCGCGACGACGCGGGTCGCGCTCGAGGAGCTCTCGGGTACGCCGGGAATGACGGCCTTCCGCCATTCCGTGGCGGCCTACGATACGACGAGCCTCGCCGAGGTCGCGGCGGTCGACGTGGGCCGACAGCCGAGCTCCACGGGATTCGCGGTTCGGCCCTTCGGGATGGCCCTCGCGGGCGGCACGTTGTGGGTGTCGTTCGAGGGCAGCGACGCCGTCGTGGGCCTCGACCCGGAGACGCTCGCCGAGAAGACGCGCTTCGCCGCCGAGGGGCGGCCGCGGACGATCCTCGCGAGCGAGGACCGGCTCTTCGTCCACGGCGCGCAATCGTTCCGCGTCACGGTCGCGAGCAGCGCGGGCATGCCCGACAAGGAAATCGACCTCCCCGGCGATCCGCGGAGCGCGGGCGTCGCCGCCGGGCAATACATGTACACGGGCACCGGCGCCGGCGCGGGGGAAAACCATAGCTGCGCCGATTGCCACGTCGACGCGCTCTCGGACGGGAACGTGTGGTCCGCGGGTGGCTTCTCCGAGTCGGCGAGCCGGCCGATGTTCTGGATGGAGCGCCCCTCGATGATCGGCTGGGAGGGCGACGCCTACGACCTCTACTCGTATCTCTGGGGCAGCCCCGGGCCCACGATCGGCGCCACCGTCACGGGCGAGCTGCATCAGGCATTTTACGATTATCTCTCGGCCCTCGTCCCCCCGCCCCCGGCGAACGGGGCCACCGCGCGGGACGGGAGCATGAGCGAAGCGGCGCGCCGCGGCGAGGCGATCTTCCGCGGCAAGGCGAACTGCGCGGGCTGCCACGCCGGCCCGCTGACCACCGAAGGGCTCCGCTTGCCCGAGGGCGGCACGCAGACCACGCACCCGATCGTCGTGCCGCCGCTCGTCGGCGCGTATCGACATGGCTTCTGGCTCGTCAATGGCGCGGCCTGGACGATGGAGGAGGCCGTGGACGCCATGCTGAAGCTCTCGCTCGGCAACGTCACGGACGCCGAGAAGAAGGACCTCACGCGGTACCTCGAGGAGCTCACGGCGCGCGAGTTCTTCCTGCTCAACTCGTCGCCCCGCAATGGCGCGGTCGATGTCCGGAGCGAAGGTGATCTCCAGTTGACCTTCTCCCACCCGGTCTTCGAGGATCCGAAGAACCTCGCGTCGATCCGGCTCACGGACGAGGGCGGCGCCGAGGTGCCGATCACGGTGAAGGCCGCCGAGCGCCACGTGGCCATCACGCCCGCGGCGCCGCTCGCGTTTGGCGGGAAATACGAGATCGTCGTCGGCGCGGGGCTCGAGGCCTGGAGCGAGCGGGCGCTCGTCGCCGAGCGAAAGATCGGCTTCACGGTGGCGGCCGCGCCGAAGCTCACGCTCGAGGGTGATTACATCGTGACCGTCGATCACCCGACGCTCGATTCCATGAACAAGAAGTACGATCCCACCAAGATCATCCCCGTCGAGACGCCGGTGAAGGCGACCTCCACGCCATACGGCGCCGTGATCTCGGCGCAGGTGTCTCCGACGCTCCAGACCGACGTCGACGTGACGATCGCCGATTCGAAGTCGGTATGGCCGCCGTTCCCCTTCCGGGTGGGGCCGGGCTTCCTCAATCGGAGCTTCCCGACCACGCTCGATCTCGTGGACACGGACGGCGACGGGGTCGCGGACGAGGGCGAGAGCACGCTGTTCCTGCGCAGCCCCGGGCTCGAGGCGCTCGACGTGCGCTGGACCTTGAAGCGCCCCCCGGTCGGCCCGCCCGTGTGTGACGGCGCGACCGGCACGCACGAGCTCACGCTGGCGATGAATGGCATGGGCGGCCCGCTCGTGAGCTGGATGGCGAACGTGAACGCGCTCGGGTATTTCGTGACAGACCCGGACGCGATGACGCCAATGGGCCCCGGCCCGGTCACGGGCGGAACGACGTACTGGGCCCTCTCGGCGGCGAGCTTCCCGGCCGGGTTCGCCGGCCCGATCAGCTACGGCGAGGTGCCCGCGGGCGCGACGGACGCGAGCGCCGCCAGCGGCGCCCCGCCGGGCGGAGCGCCGTTGCCCTCGGGGAGCTGCATCAAGCTGACGGTCGTATTCAGCGACTTCACGACGTCCGTGATGCGGTACGTCGCGCCCTGACCCGCCCTACATCCTCACCATCGACGCCGCCCACGTGACGCCCGCGCCGAGCGCGCACAAAAGCACGTTTTGCCCGGGCTTCACGCGGCCATCCCGCACCGCCTCGTCGAGCGCGATCGGGATCGACCCCGCGCCCGTGTTGCCCACGTCGGCGAGGTTCTCGATGAACTTTTCACGCGAGTAGCCGAGCCGCGCGGCGATCTTGTCCACGATCCTCCGGTTCGCCTGCTGCGGGATCACCCAGTCGAGTTTGTCCGAGAGCAGGCCCGCCGCCTTCAGCGCCTCCATGCTCGTGACCTGGAGCTTCTTCACGCTGACCTGGAACAGGTCGGGCCCGTCCATCTGGATCTTGTTCCGCTTCGCCGCGAGCCGCTCGGGCGTCATCGGCTCGCCCGTGCCGCCGCCCGGGATCGAGAGCAACGAGGCCATCGCGCCGTCGGCGCCGAGGCGCATCGACAGGATCCCGCGCCCGTCGTCGCCCGCCACGCCGACCACCACCGCGCCCGCGCCGTCGCCGAAGAGCGCCGCCGTCGTCCGATCCTCGGGATCCACGCGGCGCGAGAGCATGTCCGCGCCGACCACGAGCGCCGTCCGCGTCGCGCCCGAGGCGATCGACTGCTCCGCCACGGCGAGCCCGTAGAGGAAACCCGCGTGTGAGGCGGCGAGGTCGAAGGACGGGACGAGCTCGGTGCCGAGCTTCTGCTGGACCGTGGCCGCGGTGGCCGGCATGGGGCTGTCGCCGCTCACGGTCGCGACGATGATGAGGTCGAGATCCGCAGGCGAGAGCCGGGCCGCGTCGAGCGCCGCGCGCGCCGCGGCCGTGGCCATGTCGCTCGTCGTCTCGCCTTCGGCTGCGACGTGACGGCGCTCGACGCCGACGTGCTCCTTGAGCCAGGCGTCCGAGGTGCCGACGCGCGCGGCGAGCTCGTCGTTCGTCACGACGCGGGCGGGCAGGTAGCGGCCAGTGCCGAGAATCCGGGCGCGCGGGAGGCTCGCTCTCATGGCGCGGAGGGTAACAGAAGGTTTGAGAAGCGGGGCGGACGAAGGTAGAGTCCGCCCGCGATGGCCGAGAAAGAACGCGACGACGACAGGGACGAGGACGAGGGCGAGACGGAGAACGAGGGCGAGACGGAGAACGAGGCCGAGGGCGGGGCCGAGCCCGAGCCCGAGCCCGAGGCGGAGGCGAAGTCGAAGGCGCAGCTCGCGGCTGCCGAGAAGCAGGCTGCGGCGGAGGCGGCGAAGGGGAAGGCGCCGGCGAAGAAGACGGCGAAGGTCGGCAAGGCCGGGCCGAAGCGCGCGCAGCCGCCGAGCTCCGCGTCGCTCGGCAAGAGCATGGTGCTCTTCGTCGTCGTCGTGGGCACGCTGGCGGCGGGCTTCGCGCTGCTCGGTCAGGAGCGCGGGGGCGGCGGTCCGCGCGGGCCCGCGTGGAAGCCGGGTCAGACGGTGGACGTCGAGATCACGCTGGTGGCGGGCGACAAACGCGAGCTCAACTGCGCGGCGACGGACGAGGTCAACGGCCGGCACTGCAGCTTCGAGACGCCGCAGAAGGTGTGGGGCAAGGGGGATCCCGGCGACGACAAGAAGACGCTGCGTCCCTACACGTCGACGGACAACGTGCAGTTCGTCGCGGCGGGCCTGTGGAGCGAGCCCGCGCTCGCGGGCAACCTGCCGGCGACGCGCTTCAGCGTGAAGTGCAAGTACACGGTGGAGGGCAAGCTGAAGAGCCCGACGTTCCACTGGGAGAGCGGCTGGGAAGGTCAACCGCGCGGCGAGATGCTCGCGGGCCTGCTCAGCGGCTGCACCCTCGTCCCCTGACCCGCCTCTCCTCCCCTCTCCCGCGCGGGAGAGGGGCCGGGGGTGAAGGCCTCTACCCCATCGGCTCGAGCGCCCCGAACCCGTGGGCGCGAACCCAGTTCACGTGCACGCCCCGGCAGGAGGCGTTCTCGCGGCAGTCCTTGCAGCGGAGCGCCTTCGTGTAGAAGCCGTCGGCCACGTACCGCTTCGTGAACTCCGTCATGTCGATCCGCGCGTCCGCGCCGAGCATCGCGAGATCCAGCGTCCGCGGCGCCGTCCGCACGGGCCGGCCCGCCAGGCACGCGGGCACGTTCTCCACCGGGATCATGTGGGGGTACGTCGCGAAAAACGATTTCGTGTCGACGTCGTTCGCGTGGGCGTCCGAGACGAGGTCGTAGTTTTTCTGGACGAGCACGAGGTTCTTCGGCGGCGGCTCGAGCCTCCGGATCACGGCTTCCGTCGCCTTCGTGAGGAAGGCGCGCACCTCGAAGGGGCCAGCGATCCCGAGCAAGGGCTCGATCGCGGCGGGATCGTCCGTGTAACAAGCCACGAGCTGCTTGCCGAAGAGCTGGCCCTCCGGCGAGAGCGCTCCCGACAAACCTTCGTACGACGCGAGCTCGAGCGTGATCGCGCCCGGCGCCGCCTTCGCCGCGAGCGCCGCGGCCTCCGCGAGGTTCGTCGCGACGATCCGCGCCACGCGCGCCTCGGGCAGCTTGCCCGCGCGCGGCGGCTCGCCGGCGTAACGCAGGACGTCGACCTCCTCGGCCTTGCGCACGTCGATCACCTCGTCGAGCGTGTCGCAGAGGCTCTCGAGGTAGCAGTACTTGCACCGCTCGGGCTCGCGGCACATGAGCTTCTTGCCGAGCGAGAGGTACCGATCGAACTCCTCGCGCCGCCCGCGGACCTCGTCGTTCAGCTTGTAAGGATCCTGGATGAGATCCTCGAACCCCTCGGCGTACGGGGGTGGGAAGCGGTTCAGCCAGATGTGGATGTCGGGCCGGCGCGCGTACGCGAAGGCCTGCTGGAGGTACTCGAGGTTGCCGTCGAGGTCGTAGAAGAGGTGGTGCCGCGCGTCGCTCCACGCGTTGCCGAAGGGGATCACGTGGAGCAGGTCGAACTCCTTCACGCCCCAACCGATGAACGTCGAGAGCATCTCCGGCAGGTGCCGGACGTTCTGCTTGTTGATGACGATGTCGACGTTGACGATGAACCTCTCCGACGCGAGCGCGGCTTTCAGCCCCGCGACCTCCTCGACGAACGCGCCGGGCGTGCCGACGAGCGCGTCGTGCAGCTTCGCCGTGTGGCCGTGCAGAGAGAAGGTGATCTCGTGCAGCCCGTTGTCCGCGGCCTTCTCGAGGAAGTCGGGGTAGCGGAACATGCGACCGTTCGTCACGGTCTGGACCTTCCGGTACCCGGCGAGGCGACCGAGCTTCACGAAGTCGAGGAAGTTCGGGTGCATCGTCGGCTCGCCGCCCGAGAGGATCAGGCGATCGGCGCCGCGCCTGCGGCCCTCGACGATCTGCACCTTGATGTCCTGCGTCGCGCGCATCGTGCCGTCGTGCGCGTTCGAGTCGAGGCAAAACGTGCAGTGGTTGTTGCAGTCGTAGGAGAGGCGCACCCAGTTGCGCTTCTCGTGCGCGGCCGCCTCGTGCGCGAGCGTCTTGCCCTCGCCCTCGGCGCCCGCGAGCAGGGCCTCGTTCTGGAAGTCGGCGAACGCCGTCTCCGCTTGCGCCGGGGCGATCGGGAGTCGTCGAGGGGCGGGAGCAGTCACGATGGCACCTCTACCAAACGCTCGTAGCGTAACATCCACTGGTTGCTGGTCGCGCGGCCGACGTCGCGGCGCTCGAGGAGGCGCAAGGGCTCGCCTTCGAGGCGCCGCGCGGCCCGCGCCGCGTCGTCGTTGCGGTAATGCTCGAACCGGTTTCCGGGCGCGGCCTCCGCGCGGGCCGCGTGCGCGCGGCTGCGCACGAGCCCAAACGCCACGTTGTCCACGAGCGTGAGCGTGCCCCCGGGCCGGAGCCGCGTGATCGCCGCGCCGAACGCGCGCGCCGGATCTTCGAGGTGGTTCACGCTGCGGAGCACGAGCACGTGGTCGAACGTGCCGAGCTCCTCGCCGAGCTCCTCCGCGCGGCCGACCACGAAACGCGCGAACGGATGGCGCGACGCGAGCACGGCGAGCCGCTGCGGATCCGGATCCACGCCGACGTACTCGATGTGCCCTTCCGCCGCGCGCCGCGCGAGCGCGTCGAGGTACGGGCCCTCGCCGCAGCCGAGATCCAGCACGCGCCCCGAGAGCTCCGCGAGCATGTCGAGCACGGCGCGATCGTCGCGCGTGAAGACGTCGACGGGCACGGGCTCCCACGCGCCGGTGCAACGCGGGCGCTCGGGGCAAGCCTCACACTCGGCGGAGGGGCGCAACTTCCGTAAGTCCTTCGCGAAGTCATCCGGGGCGAGCTTCGTCGAGACGTCGAGGTAGACCTGGCCGGCGCCTTCCTTGAAGCCGAGCAGCTCCTCGTCGGAGAAATCACGCGTCTCGGTGCGGAAGAGGCGCATGCGATCCTTGAGGCGCAAGAACAAGGTGCGGCCGCGATCGTAGGGGCTCGTGCCGTCCGCGCGGACCGGGCAAGGCGCGCCGGGCGGGCGCGCGATGTCGCGCTCGGGGACGAAGTTGTACGAGTTCGCCCGCGGGCGATCCGTGACGGGCCGGAGCGCGCTCGCGCCGTGGACCTCGAAGTAACCACGATACAGCCCCGGGCACGCGCCGCGCAGCGCGCAGTCGCCGCAGGTCTCCTCGGGCTGGATCTTGGCCACGTCGTCGACGGGGACGAAGTCGTCCTCGTCGGCCTCGATCATCGTGGCGTACCGGTGCGTCTTGAGGTCGTCGTAGAGGTGCTCGAGGCCGGGCAGCAGGCAAAACGGCAGGCCGTCGTGCGCGAAGCGGGGCCCGCGCTCGCTCCGGCGCGAAAGCCCGTGCTCGATGGCCTCTTTCACGCGGGCGGCGCAGGCGGCGACGTCGGGCACGATGACGTCGAAGGCGCGGTTCGCCGCGCCCTTCGGCTGCGTCATCGAGAGCTTGATGCAGAGCTCCGGGAGCGGGAGCAGCCGATCGACGAGGCCTCGGAGGTGCTTCAGGTTCGCCGTCGTCACGACGCAGTTGATCGTGAGATCCGGGATCCGGCCGTGCAGGTTCTCGATGGCCTGCATGGCCTTGTGGAACGTGTCGGCGCGGACGACGGAGCCGTGCACCTTGGGCTCGCCGCCGTGCAGGGACATGTAGACGTACCGGAGGCGGCACTCGCCCACGAGCTCGTCGACGACGTGCGGGTAGGAGAGCATCAGGCCGTTCGTGACGAGACCGAAATCGAGGCCGTGCGCGGCGATGCGGCGCGCCCAGCGCGAGAGCTCGGGCCGCATCGTGGGCTCGCCGCCGGAGAGGACGACCATCGAGGCGCCGAGCCGCTTGGCGCGGTCGATCTTCCACTCGACCCGCTCGGCCGTGTCGTCGAGGTGCCGGATGTCGGCGGTGTGGCAGAACGTGCAGTTCTCGTTGCACGCGTAGCCGACTTTGATCAGCGCCTTCACGTTCGGCGCGATCCTATCCTAAGCCGCGGGCGAAAAGAGCCTCCCGGGGTGCTTGCGCTCGAAATGTCCGATGATCGCGCGGCCGAGGGTCTCGATCACCACCGCGGCGATGCTCGCCCGGACGACGATGCCCACGGGCCCGGGCACGAACGAGACGGCGCGCGTGGCGACGAACTTGAGGCCCGCGCCCATCACCTCGAGCCCGCCGCCCGCCGCGAGGCTCGCCAGGTTGCCCACGGACTCGCCGTAGACGCCGCCGATGAAGTTGAACATGTGGACCTCGAGGGCGGCGAGGCCCGCGCTCGTGGAGATCGGCAGCGGGAGCGCCGCGAAGGCCGCGCCGCCGATCGCATACCGATGCACCCACCGCATCGCTTCTTCCCTGCACGTGATCGCCATACGTCGTGCAGGCTGAACCAGCTCCGGCCGATGTGCACGCCCGGGACGGCGCGCTCCCGTGCAGAAAAATCAACCGATCGTGGCGCTCGCCGTGGCGCTCGTCGCAGCCGGGTCGGGCTCTCCATCCTCCGTGATCCCGAGCCGACCCGAGATCTCGAACGTGTACCCCGCCGGCTCGAGGCCCCGGAGCGCCGCCTCGGCCGCCGCGAAGGCCGCGGAGAGCGTCGCCGCCGACCGCGTCGCCTCCCAGATCACGCGGCACGCGTCGGCGACGAGGCGCGCAGCCTCGGGCACCTCGCCGAGGAGGCGGCCATCCCGCGCGCGCTCGGGCCGGAGCCAGACGTCGCAAAACCGTCGAGAGGATCGGATCGATGAAGCAGGCCGCGTCCCCCGCGAGCAAGATCCCCGGCCCCGAGAGGCGACGCGCGCGGTACGACCAGGAGGATCTCGTCGAAGCGCGCCCGGTCCACGAAGTACGCGTACGGGTGTACGTCGAGCTCGCGGAAGTCGATCTCCCACGGCGTACGATCCCGGCCCAGACGAAGGTTTGTCCCTCCTTGCGCTCGAAGCCCGCGTTCTCCACGTCCTCGCGCGCGCCGAGCGCGTCGAGGTACGGCAAGACGCCCGGCAAGAGCGACTCGCCGATGTGCTCCCGCGGGAACCGCTCCCGCTCGAGCAAGAGCACGCGCCGCCCCTCCCGAGCGAGGTAGGTCGCGACGGACGAGCCCGCAGGCCCGCCGCCGATCACGATCACGTCCCACGGCGCTGCGTTCTGCATGGGGCTCGTCATTGGCTTCAGCGGGCCTCGTCGTACGATCGCGCGAGCAGCGTCACGGCGTCCCCCACGCGGAGCTCGCCTTCCTCTTCGGCGACGAGGTTCCAGCCGAAGTACACCCGGTTCGCCCGCGCCCGGAACGTCGCCAGCGTCGCCAGCGGATCCTGGCCCCGCGCGCCCGTCGCCTGATCCACGGTGATCACGCTGCAGCGGCTGCACGCCTTGCGCGAGTGGAACACCACCGAGCCGATGGACAGGCTCGTCCACGCGTCCTCGCCCCACGGCGGCGCGCCGCGCACCACGAGGTTCGGCCGGAATCGATCCATCGGCACGCCCTCCGCGAGCCGCGCGTTCAGGTCCGCGAGCGAGCCCTCGGACGTGAGCAGGAACGGGAACCCATCGGCGAACGCGACCCGCTCCTTGCGTCGCGCGTAACGACCGTCCACGCGCCGCGCCGCGTCCGCGGGCATGTACACGAGCTCCACGCGCCGACCGAGGTAATCGCTCAGGTACGCGGCGGCCTCGTCGCCGACGAAGACCGCGCTGCACTTGTCGCTCCAGACCCGGACGCGCCGATTCGTGGGCCCTTCGGGGCGGAGCGGCAGCCGCAGCGGCCCGTGCCCCTTCGCGCCGAGGATCAGCGCCTCGCCCTCGATCGTGGTCTCGATCAGCGCCATCTCCGGGTGCTCGCGCTGCGTGAGGAACTCGCCGTCCGGGTCGACGATCATGAAGCGCCGATCGTGCTCGATGCCGAGGCTGGTCGCCTGGGCCCGGTCGAGGGTGATGCCACGCGCGCCCTTGACGGGGTACACGAAGAGTCCGCTCAGGGTGATGGTGCTCATGGGGCTTCGGGGGTGGAGCTCGGTTCGTCCGAGCGGAGCCCCCGAGCGTCGACCGGGGGTTCATGGGAGGCATACGGCGGCCCCGCGCGGGCGTCGAGAGGCTGAAAGTCGCTCGCCTCGACCCGCCGCCGGCCCTAGAACGGGTGGCATGTCGCAAGGTCGGTTTCGTACGGTCGCGTGGGCGACCCTCGCCGTCACGCTCGCCGTGATCCTCTGGGGCGCCTACGTCCGGGCCACCGGCGCCGGCGCTGGCTGCGGGAGCCACTGGCCCACCTGCAACGGCGACGTGATCCCCCGCGCGCCCAGCGTGAAGACGTTGATCGAGTTCACGCACCGGATCACCTCGGGGATCGCCTTCCTGCTCACGCTGGTCCAGCTCGTCTGGGCCTTCCGTGCCTTCCCGCGCCGGCACGCCGTGCGCTTCGGCGCGGCCGCCTCGATGTTCTTCATGGTCACCGAGGCCGCCGTCGGCGCGGGCATCGTCCTCTTCGAGCGCGTCGCGGGAGACACCTCGATCGCGCGTGGCTACTGGATGAGCGCGCACCTCATCAACACCTTCCTCCTCGTCGCGTCGATGACGCTCACGGCGCTCTGGGCCTCGGGTGGCCCCTTGCCTCGCCGTGGCAGCGCGGGCGCGCCGACCTACGTCCTCTTTGGCGGCCTGCTCGGCGTCGTGCTCGTCGGCGTGACCGGCGCGATCGCGGCCCTCGGCGACACCCTCTTCCCTGCGAAGACCTTGAGCGAGGGCCTCGCCGCCGACCTCTCGCAGACCGCGCATGCCTTCGTGCAGCTCCGCGTCTACCACCCGATCGTGGCTGGCGTCGTGGCCGCGTACCTGCTCTTCGCGACGGGCTTCGTCGCCTCGCAACGCGCGCGCCTGCGTGAGCCTGCGCGTGTCCTCTCGGTGCTCGTGATCCTGCAGATCGGCGCGGGCTTTCTGAACCTCTTCTTGCTCGCGCCCGTGTGGATGCAGCTCGTGCACCTCTTGCTCGCCGATCTCGTGTGGATGGCGCTCGTCGTGCTCACGGCGTGGTCGCTCGGCGAAGCGCCCGAGGCCACGAGGTCCGACGCTCTGCTGGAATCGGCCGAGCCTGCGCCTTGGCCCACGCTCCCGGACGAGTTCGCTCGCGCGAAGAAGGTACCTCCGCGGTAGGATGTCTCCATGAAGCGCGCGGCGGCGCGCTTGGCTCAGGCTTGAAAGGGAGACACACGATGAGGCTTGGATTGTATACGCTCGGGCTCGCGGCGATCGGCGCTGTGCTCGTGAGCGTGGGATGCGGCGATGACACGGGCGGCACGGGCGGCGCCGGCGGGACGGGCAACGGTCCGGCTTCGAGCTCGTCGAGCTCGTCTGGCATGGGCGGCGGCGCGTCGAGCTCCTCCGGCATGGGCGGCGGCGCGTCGAGCTCCTCCGGCATGGGCGGCGGCGCGTCGTCGAGCTCCTCCGGCACGGGCGGCAGCAGCGGCTACTCGGTCTGCAGCGATTGCACGGACAACCAGACCGGCGCGTACGCGAACGAGTGCAAGGCGCTCGCCGACGCCTGCGTCGCCGACCCCGACTGCCAGGCCCTCGCCACGTGCTCCTACGACAAATGCGTCCTCAGCACGGAGGGCGGCTGCTGCACGATCAAGTGCGCCGAGGACCTCGCGACGCCCGCGGCCGCGCTCCAGAAGTTCCAGGCCCTCGACTCCTGCGTCTTCTGCCAGACCTGCAAGACGATCTGCGGCGACTCCGGCGCGCCCGAGTACTGCGCCGTCGTCGAGGCCGCGAACCCGAACTGCCCCTGAACCTCCTCTCGCCCTCCCCCTCTCCGCCGCGCGGAGAGGGGGCTGGGGGGTGAGGTCAAGGAATCCAGGACTCCGTCAAACACTCCCCCGCGACGCACTGCTCGTAGGCCTCGAGCAGCTTCCGCCCCTCGGTCGCGTCCGCCGTGTCGTCACACGCCGTGCAGGTTGCGATCGATCCGCAGAACTTCACGCAGTCGCGGTACGTCGTGCAGCGCGAGTCCGCTTCACACGCCTTCTGGTAGCCCGTGCAATCGCCGTTGTTCATGAACGTGCGGCAGAGCTCGTAGTCCTGCGGGTAGAACGTGCAGGGCGGCGAGCACATCACCTCCTGCGCGCAGTTCACCACCGCGAGGTGCTGCTCCTTGCCGGCCGGGAAGCGGTCCTGGCAGTACACGAAACACGCCGCCTCGTCGGGCAAGCCCATCGCGCTCAGGTTCGCGCAGAGCGTCTCGATACACGCCTCGATGCTCTGGCAATCGGGCCCGCACGCCTTCTCGGCCTGCCCGCACGTCCCCTCCAGGCACTCGTCGCACTGGCTCCACGGCCCCGCGTCGGCGCTCGGCCCGGGGCCGGGGCCAAAACCGTCCGGCGTGACGCCCGCGTCGTTCCCGCTGCCCGGAGGCTCCACGCACACGTTGCCGATGCAGCGCAGCGGCGTCGCGCAGTCGTCCGTCTTCGTGCAGCTATCGCCGGGGAAGCCGGGCCGCGGCTCGAGGCCCGTCTCCTCCGTGCAACCCGCCGCGCCCGAGAGCCACGCGAGCACCAGCGGCGCCCCGAAAAGTGAAAGAAACAGAAGCCGCATGCGCGGGCGGGAAAAGCTCGAACCGCCTCGATTCATGTCCTGAACATGCCACGACGACGCGCGGGGCGGAACGGGAGAGAAGGTCTACGGCGCGAGCACCTCGGCGATCCGCGACAGCCGCTCCAGATCGTGGATGTCGTACGGGAACGCCGGCACGTGCGCGAGCAGGCTCCCGCCCGACGCCTCGTCCTCCAGCGCGGCCTCGAGCCCCACGAGGTGCAGCGCGTCGAGCTTGCCCATGCGGCTCTCGTCCTCCGCCGCGCGCCGCAGCCGCTCCGGCGCCCCTGGCCCGAGCGGGATCGTGCTCCTCGCGAGCGCCGCCTCCACCTCGTCCGCGTCCGGCACCCGCCCGTACGTCGGGTGCACCCGGTTCACCACGAACGCGTCGCGCCGCATGTCCTGCTCGCGCAGCCGGTCCGCGAAGAACATCACCTCGCGCACGGCGAGCGGATCCGGCGTCGTCACGAGCACGTACGCGACGTCGGGCCCGCGCAGCGCTGCGCTCACCGCGTCGGCGCGTTTCTTCCATCCGCCGAAGACCGAGTTGATCTCCGCGATGAACGCCGCCATCTGCTCCAGGAACCCGCTGCCCGACACCTTCCCGATGCCGCGCACGATCGCCGCTGCGCTCCTCGCGAGCACGTTGATCGAGAACTTCCCCGAGCTCTGCACGGCCTGCACGAGCCACCGCGTCGCGGCGCTGTCGATCGCGCCGACGAGCCGCTCCGGCGCATCGAGAAAGTCGAGCGCGTTGGGCGTCGGCGGCGTGTCGAGCAGGATGAGGTCGTAGCTCGGATCGCCCTTCGTCGCGTAGAGCTTCTCCATCGCCATGTACTCCTGCGTGCCGGCGAGGGAGGTCGAGATGTACTTGTAGAGCACGTTGTTCAGGATGCGCTCGCGCTGCTCGACGGAGGGCGCGAGCTCCTGCACGAGCGAGTCGAACGTGCTCTTCGTGTCGAGCATCATCACGGTCATCGAGCCCGTGACGGACACGCCGGCCTGCGCGAAGAGGGCGGGATCGATCCTCTGCGCCTCGGTCTTCATCTCCTCGATGCCGAGGCTCTGCGACAGGCGCCGCGCCGGATCGATCGTCAAGCAGAGGACACGTTTCCCTCGGCGCGCCGCGGCGAGGCCGAGGGCCGCCGTCGTGGTCGTCTTGCCGACCCCGCCGCAACCAACGACGAGCAGGACTCGCCGGGATTCGAGCAGCTTGCCGAGCCCGCCGGGCGTGGACGAACGAGGATCCGAGGCAACCACGGGCCGCGCTTTAGCACGGCTCTGGAGCCTCGGGGATGACGGAAAGCGCTCAGGCCGCCCGCAGGATCCGCTGCACCCCCGCCGCTGCCCGCGCGACGAACGCCGAGCGATCGTCCCCACCCCCGCGCACCGCGAGCAGCGCCTCCGCGGCGCCGAGCGGGAGCGAGCTCACGACGACCTCGCGCGACAGATCGGCGATCCTCGTCCCGACGACGGCGTTTTTTGGCAGATCGGGCTCGGCGAGCAGGGGCGCGTAGGCGGCGAGCTCCTCGCAGACGGGCCACGCGCCTGCGCCTGCGACGAGGCAACCTCGATCATCGACGAGCACGAGGGCCTCGAGCTTGCCCTCGCTGCGCGCGACCGAGAGCTGATAGTGCAGCGCCGTGATCGGATCGTCGCTCCGGCGCCTGCGACGCTCGGCCCCGAGCGACGGCGGCGGGGCCTCGTTGGGATCCTTCCTCGACAAGAGACAACCTCCTTGGGGCTTCCTGGACCGCCGCGGATCGTCGCCCGTGTGCCGCGGCGGGGTCCACTTTCCGGCGAGATCTCCTTCCTGTATGCTCCGCCGCCCGGCGTGATCGTCACGCTGCGAACGGAGGCGGTATTCATGGGACTCATCGAGAAGCGGCTCATCAAGGAAGCGAAGGAGTCCTGGCTCCCGGACGAGCAAAAAGCCATCCAGGACGCCGCCGGCGCGCCCGTCGTCGTGGATGTCGACTGGGCGACCTTCGAGACCGACGAGGCCGCGCTGAAGAACGTCCAGCACCTCGGCGTCCGCCTGCTCGCCAACGCCTTCCGCGTCATCTGCGTCGACGAGCTCGGCAAGGAGGCCGTCCGCGACGGCGTGAAGCGAATCGTCGTCACGAACCTGAAAGACGGCACCGCCTCCGTGGGCCTGAAGGACGGCGTCGTCACCCTCGCGTGTGTGTTCGGCAAGGGCTCCGACGGTTGCCTCAGGGATCTCGACATCGCCAAGGTCATCACACGCGCCCTGTAGAAACACGCCCGCTCCGCCATCCTGCTCAAAAACTGCTAGCTTCGCGCGCCACGCGTGATGACTGGTTACATCGACCTGCATTGCCACTGGGTGGTCGGCATCGACGACGGCGTCCGGACCGCCGCGGACAGCCGCGCCCTGCTCGCGGGCCTCGCGGGAGCTGGTTTTGGCAAGGTCATCGCCACGCCGCACATGCGCCCCGGGATGTTCGACAACACGAAGGGCGACCTCGCCGCGGCCTACGAGGCCACCCGCGCGGCGCTCGAAGGCGCCCCTGGCTTGCCCGAGCTCGCGCTCTCCTCCGAGCATTTCTTCGACGACGTCGTCTACGAGCGCCTCATGCGTGGCGACGCGCTCCCCTACCCTGGCGAGCGCGCCGTCCTCGTCGAGCTGCCGACCCGCGCCTTCCCGGCGCGCCTCGCCTCTCGCTTCGCCGACCTCCGCCGCAAGAAAAAGCTCCGCCCCGTCCTCGCGCATCCGGAGCGTTATGCGCCTGTCTGGGACGACCACGCCGTGCTCGATCCGCTGCTCGACGGCGGCGCCGTCCTCCTGCTCGACGTCGCCTCGCTCGTCGGCAAGTACGGCCGCGCGACGCAGAAGTGCGCGGAGCTCTTGCTGGAAGAGGGCTACTACTACGCGGCGTGCAGCGACGCGCACGCTCCTCGGGACGTCGAGGACGTCGCCTTGGGCATCGAACGACTCCACCACGCGCTCGGCCTGGCCGAGGCACGCGACATGCTGATTGAAGGACCGCTTTCCATCCTGGAGGGCCGGGTCGACTCGTGAAAGGGACACGCATCGTGCAGGAGCTTCTCAAGAAGATCGAGGATCGTAGCGCGCACATCGTCGTCGTGGGCATCGGCTACGTCGGGCTGCCGCTCGTCGTCGAGTTCGCCCGGGCCGGCTTCTCCGTCACCGGCTACGACAAGGATCACGAGAAGGTTCGGCTGCTCGGCCAGGGCGAATCGTACATCGGCGACATCCCGTCCTCGGCGCTCGCCCCGCACGTCGCCGAAGGGCGCCTGCGGGCCACGACCGACCCTGCGGTCCTTAGCGCGGCCGACGCGATCGTCGTCTGCGTCCCGACGCCGCTGAACAAGACGAAGGACCCGGACATGCGGTTCATCCTTTCGGCGAGCGACGAGATCGCGGAGCACCAGCACCCGAACATGCTCATCGTGCTCGAATCGACGACGTACCCTGGCACGACGCGCGAGGTCCTGGTCCCCAAGCTGACGGCGGGCCGTTACGAGCTCGGCAAGGACGTCTTCATCGCCTTCAGCCCCGAGCGCGTGGACCCTGGCAACAAGACCTATGGCACGCGCAACACGCCGAAGGTCCTCGGCGGCGCGACGCCTGGTTGCCTCGAAGCTGCGATGGCGCTTTATGGCAAGATCATCGAGACCGTGGTTCCCGTCTCGAGCACGGACGCGGCCGAGATGGTCAAGCTCCTGGAGAACACCTTCCGCGCGGTGAACATCGGCCTCGTGAACGAGGTCGCGTTGATGAGCCGCAAGCTCGGCATCGACGTCTGGGAGGTCATCCGCGCGGCAGCCACAAAACCGTTTGGCTTCATGCCCTTCTTCCCGGGCCCGGGCCTCGGCGGCCATTGTATCCCGATCGATCCTCTGTATCTCTCGTGGCGCATGCGCACGTTGAAATACCAGGCGCGCTTCATCGAGCTGGCGGACACGATCAACAGCGCGATGCCCGAATACGTGGTGCACCTCGTGCAACAGGCGCTCAATGGCGCGCGCAAGGCGGCGAACGGCTCGAAGATCCTGGTGAGCGGCGTGGCGTACAAGCGCGACGTGGCCGATTACCGCGAGTCGCCTGCCTTCGACATCATCCACCAGCTCCAGGGCCTCGGGGCGGAGGTGCGTTACCACGACCCGTACGTGCCCGAGTGCGACGAGGGCGGGATCGTGATGCGATCGGAGCCGAACACGGTGGCGTACGGCGAATACGACGCGGTGGTGATCGTGACGGATCACGCGGCGGTCGATTATGGACGGCTCCTGCGGGAGGCGAAGCTCGTGGTCGATACGCGGGATGCGCTGCGGAAGGTGGAGGGGGACAAGGGGAAGGTCGTGCGGTTGTAGAAGGGGCGCTCGCGCCCCGGTGTAGATGGCCTGCCGGCCTCCGTGCTACCCCTATCCTCAACACTGTACGATGCTCTCCATCCCCGCGATCGTCCGTGACGCCAGACAGGCGGCCAAGCTCTCGGAGCACGCCATGGCGCGTCTCCTCGGCCTCTCGACGGACGGCCTCCGTCGTATCGAGAACGGCAAGGACGAAGCTTCCCCCGCCCTGCTCGACCGTTACGCCCAGACCTTTGGCCTGTCCCTGAAGCGCTTCCTCGCCGGTGAAGCCCGGCATGCGCCCATGGGCTTGCTCCTTCGCTCGATTCAGACGCCCAGCAGCCTCGACGAGCTCGCGAGCGCCGAGGCCCACCGCGTCCTCGGGGAGTTCGTCCGCACGGCCCGCGACATCGCCGATCTGCGCGACCTTCTCCACGAGCCTCGCGACAGCTCCCTCCTGAATGGCCTCAAAGCGCGGCCCATCGACGCCTCGCCCCCGCCGCATGGCGCCGAGCGCCTCGCTCGATCCCTCCGCGCGCACCTCGGCCTGGGCCTCGATCCCATTCCCTCCATGATCGACCTGCTCGAGCGCCGGCTCGGCGTCGACATCCTCTGGGTCAGCCCCGACGAGCTCGATCGCGACATCGATGGAGCCTCGGCGCGTGGCCCCGCGCCCGCCATTCTCGTCAACCTCGTCGGCGGCGCCGAGCTCTTCTGGCGCACCCGCATGACGCTCGCCCACGAGCTGTGTCACCTCGTCTTCGATCGGAACGTGCTCAGCGAAAGCCGGCCACGCGGGTTCGTCCTGTTCAGCCCGAGGCCGCCGGCGGGGGACGAGGAAGGGGCCCGGCGGAGGTCCTATCGTCGGTTTCACCTCTTCGACGATTTCGAGAGCATCGAGCGCCGCGCCAGCGCGTTCGCCGCGTATTTCCTCGCCCCGCCCGAGGGCGTCCGGCAGCTCGTGGGGCGCACGGACGCGACCTCGGAGGAAGCCATCGTCGCCGTGAGCCATCATTACGGCGTCGGCCGTGAGACCGCGATCAACGTGCTGAAGAACGTGTATCGTCTTCCCCCCGACGCGCGCCGCGTGATGCTCACACGCAAATACCTTCCTCCCACGCCATCCGAGCACCCGGACGTCCACCGCGGGGCCATCGGGCTACGCGCGGGTGCGCTCCAGGACCTCGCGCTGCGCGCCCTCGCGCGCGGCGCCATCGATCCCGTGACTGCCCGCGATTATCTCGGCCTCGGGCTCACGGACGAGCTTCCCCCCCACGCCGAGCTCGACGACGCCCAGCGCGCGCCGCTGCGCTCGCCCGAAGACAAGGCGCGCTCGCGCGTCGATGGGTACCTGCAAGAGACGCCGGGGTACGAGTGCCTCCACGCCGCGGTCGTGCTGCGCGAGCCGTATGGCTTTCAAGTGATGGTCGTCGAGGCTTGCGACCAGGGCTCCGTACGCCCCGCAGGGTTCGTTCGGGTCACGCGTGGCTTCGAGATCATCGACAGCGTCCTCGATCGCCCCGCCCCTTCGTCCCGGCGCGGTGCGCGCAAGCGTGCACGCGCCACTTCGTCGTAGACGGCGCCGGCTTCTCGTCATGGCCCGTGCGAAGACCTCGCGGCGCAGCCCGGCCGTGTTTCACCAGGAGCAAGCCGTCGCCGACGGATGCGTCGTTGCGTGTGTATGTATCCTCCAGCGGTGGCTCGGCGTCGATCCGGACGAGGGCGCCATCCGGCGCGATCTCGAACCTGCGGCGGGATTGCGGCTCGCAGCCAGGATCACGGACTGGAAGTTCCGATACCTCGATTGGGACAAATCCGAGGAGCGCATGCTGCTCGACGCGTACCTGGGACAAGGCACCTGGCTCATGGTCGACGTCTACCCCGGTCCGATGACCATGCACCACGAACGGCATCCTCCGGCCGCGAAATCACGCTTTGGCGCCCTCATGCGTCGATCGCCCGAGGACATCCACAAGCGTGAAGACTTGAGCCGCCGCATCCCCCAGCATCCGCACCACGCGATCGTGCTGGTCGAGAGCTTCACCGGAGGCTACCGCTACCTGGATCCCTGGTATCCGCGCGAGGGACAGCCCTTATCCATCTCACGCCCCGATTTCGCCCGTATCTGGACGGGGCAGGTCGTGATCCCGCAAAAGTCTTGAAGCCGCACCCCCTCCCCGCCTGCCCCGCCCCTCCCCTCCCGCCCCCTGATCCCCTCGCCTGCGCCCCCGCCGCGCCCCTCCCAGATCCGCATCCCCCTCCCGCCTCGCCCCCCGCGCCTCTCACCGCTCGCCCCCTCCCGTCCCTTCCCGCCCGCCGCGCTCTTCCCCGGCCGAGCCCCTCCTCCCTTCCCGCCCGACGCGCTCTTCCCCCGCTGAAACCCGCGTCCCTCCTCCCCCGACGCGCCCCGACGCGCCTCACACACGCCTTCCGGACGTGAGCCATCTCCTATATTTCAAACCAAAACACGTGTCCCAGCTTCCAACTCCTCCTTCCTCCTTCCGCCCCTCCTGCAGAAAACCGTTTCCTCGCCGACCTCTGCTGTGTTACACCGGCCACCTTCGACCTTGAAAGGGAGGTGACATGAGTAAAGTCTCCAAGATGGTCGCCGATCGTGTGGTCATCGCGCGATATGTGCAGACCGCGGCGACGGTGCACGGGCCCCAGGTGGCGCCGGCGCTCGAGAAGCTGCTCTTCCCCGATGGCGTGCCGGAGACCCTCACGGTCGCCGATGTCATCACGGCCGTGGGCAATTCGATGGGTCGTTATGCCACGGCGCTCGAGGACGCCGATCGCGACCACGCCACCGAGCTCGCCGACGACGACGGGTTCCGCGCCGAGCGCGAGGAGCACATCGCCGAATTGAAAAACGTCTATGCATCGCTGCGCGAGCTCGTCGTCCGCAGTTATGGCCCCGCCGTCGCCGAGGCGTACGGGCTCGACAGCGCCCTGCCCGAGGATCCGCAGCTCCTGCTCGCGCTCGCCGGAAACGCCGAGACCCTCCTGCGGAAGCGGCCGCTCACCGAGCAGCCCAAAATCAAGAGCCTGACGCTCGCTCCCATCGCCGCCGCCGACGACCTCTCGCTCGCCATGACCGCGCTGCGCACGTCCCTCGACCACGTGGAGCGCGAAAAGCGGGAGGCGCAGCTCACGCAAACCGCAAAAGACGAGCTCATGTCGCGCTGGGGGAAGGTATATCCCGGCGTCGCCGATACGCTGGCCGGGCTGTTCACGATGGCCGCGCAATCCACGCTCGCCGACCGCGTAAGGCCAACGGCGCGGCGACGCGCAGGGCTGCCCGAGGCGGAAGACTCGGAGCCGACGCCGCCGATCGTGGAGCCGGGGAAAGAATAGGGGGCGCCCCCGCCCGCCCTTCGCGGCATGCGCGAAGGGCGGACGGGGGGCGAATCGGCGAGTGGTTCAGGGTTCGTCGATGTCGAAGCTCAGCGGCACCAGCGAGAAGGCCGCGCCCTTGCCGGCGCCGCCGATGAACTGGTGGCCGTTGATCACCCGCGGGTGAATCCACATCGACGCGGAGACCGTGGCGATGTTGCATTTGCCCATCAGATCGCGGAGCTGGTCGAACGATCGGCTGAAGAGCGGGCTCTCCGGGTCGTAGATCCCGCTCTGCGTGGTGATCAGCTTCGATCCGACGCGGACATCGAGCCTGTAGGTCGCCGGCATCGTGCCCGGGTACGTCGCCTCGAATTCGAGCACCACCGGATCGTCCTTGCTCCCGTACTGGTACACGCCGCACGCCGAGGACGGCGGCGTCCCATTGATGAGGAAGTTCAGGAACTTCAAGCCGCAACCCACGTTCTCGATCCGGATCTTCCGCGAGAAGACCCCCAAGACGACGCCATTCTCGTCGAGGAACGTGATCTCGAGCGTCTGCACGCCGTTCGGCAGGCTCGTCGTGTTGAGCAGCGCGCCGAGGTGCGCGTTGTACCAGAGATCGCCCGGCGCGCGGACCGGGTAACAACCCGTCCGGCTCCCCACCGTCACCGCCGCCGTCGCCGCGGGCTCGAAGCGCAGGAGCGTGCGGCTCCACTTGGCATCGGTGAAGGACGCGGTCATCGCCTTGGCGACGCCATTCTGGATGAACCGGATCTGGTAGTAACGATGCCCGTCCTGGTAGGCCTTCGCGTGGTTCAACTGGAAATGCATCGTGCCGCCGAAGGCCGCATTCTGCACCTTGAAGAAATACCCGGCGAGGTCCGTGGTGTCCGCGAGGCCCTCGAACTCGCCGCTCTGGACGATGGACTGGAAGGGCACGAAGCCGATGCCGAGCGGCACGTCGAGGCCGATGGGCAACCCGCAATTCAGCTCGCCGACGCCGCCGCTGCTCGTCATCACGTAGAGCTGGGGCCCGATGAGCTCGACGCTGCGCGGCTCGCCGACGCCCGCCGTGCCCTCGAGCAGGTCCTGCATGTCGGCCGGATCCGAGAGGGGAACGCGGAGCAATTTGTTGCCATTGGGGTCGTCCCCCACGGCGACGAGCAGGGCGGTCTGCTCCTCGTCGGCCCAGGCCAGCGTGCCCACCGGGCCGAGGGTCACGCTCGGCGCGAGCGGCTCCGGATCGAGGGTCAGCTTCATCGTGTCGAGATCGAACTGACCGACGTGCACCTTGTTGTCGGTGCTGCTCGAGAGGTACACGGTGACCCCGTCCTTCGCGATCGCGACGCCGCTGATCCCGCCGAGGGGAGACGCGACGCCCGCGAAGAGGTCGACCTTGTCGGCCGGCGTGTAGAGGTCCGAGTCGATGGCCCAGAGCGTGACGCCGTCGGCGAGCAAGATCGTGCGATCGTCGCCCGCGAGCACCATCTGCTTCGGGGAATCGAGGCCGTCGGCGATGATGTACTCCTGGTTCCACCCGAAATCGGGCTTCAGCAGCGCCGCGGACGAGAAGGCGACATACACGCAACCGCCGAAATCGCCGACGCCGCACACGTAAAGGAGGAGGTCCTCGGGGCTCCTCTTGATGATCAGATCCGTCGGCGCGCCGAAGCCCGTGCCCACGTCCTCCGGCTCCTTGCTGAGCCGGTAGGTGACCCACTCCATCCAGGTCTGGTTCAGCAAGGTGTCCTTGTAGATGCGGACCTTCGCGAGGTTCCCCTTGCTGGTCAGGACGGCGTAGGCATTGCCCTCCGAGGAGGTGCCGTCCTCGGGCAGCACGGTGTCTGCGATGGCGAGCTCTTCGAGCGTGTCGGCCGCGACGTTCGCGTAGCCGTCCGGAGGGGGCGCCGCCATCGCGGCGATGCGGGCGTTGCCGACCGATTGGAGGGCGCCGGTCGAATGGGCGAGGGTATTGCTCCACCGAATATCCCCGAGGTCCGTGCCGCCGTCGAGGTTGTGGGTGAGGGTGGACTTGGTGATTCGCCTCGCGCCCTGGTCGACGATCTCGGAGTGCGTGAACCGGACGCGGCTCACCTTGCCGTTATCGGTGACGAAATAAACGTGGGCTCCTCCGGGGCTATAAAAAGTGCCACGAGCGCCGGAGAGCGCCTTGAGAGAAGTATACTGCGCCATGTCATTGCTCCTTTCCGAAGCACGAGGACGAGCGCGCCCCTGAGCCCACGAACAGCGGGCCCCGCGCGATCCTCCCCGATACGCCACCTGCCGGAGCAGCCGGCAGGTGAATCACGTATCAGACGCAGTGTGCTCCCCGGCGCGCACGATCGCAATGGCGCCAATGACGCGAGAATGTCCTAGCCTCCGCGGAGAGGCCTCATTGCCGCGATCTGTGAGATGAGGTCGGGTGAAAAAAGCGCCCGGGTCAGCCCGCCGCCGAAGGCCCCGCCGCCGAAGGCGCGCTCTTCTTCCGCCTCTTGCCGCGGAACCGCATGTTGAGCAGCTCCACGCCGAGCGAAAACGCCATCGCGAAGTAGATGTAGCCCTTCGGGATCTTCTGCCCCATGCCCTCGGCGATGAGCATCACGCCGATCAGCAGGAGGAACGCGAGCGCCAGGAGCTTCACCGACGGGTGCTCGAGCACGAAGCTCGAGATGGGCTTGGCGAACAGGAGCATCACGCCCACGGAGACCATGACCGCCGTGACCATGACCCACATCTGCTCGGGCGGGATCATGCCGACCGCCGTGATCACCGAGTCGAGCGAGAACACGATGTCGAGCGCCAGGATCTGCGCGACCACGAGCCCCACGCTCACCGCCTTGCCCCCGGGGCCGTGCTCGCCCTCCTCGTCCCGCTCGACCTTCGAGTAGATCTCGTTCGTCGACTTCGCCATCAAGAACAGGCCGCCGACGAGCAGGATCAAGCTCTTGCCCGAGATGGCCACGTTCGCGAGCGGGAGCGTGAAGAGCGGCTTCGTCAGGCCCATCAAGAAGCTGATCGTGAAGAGCAAGCCGATGCGCATCACGAGCGCGAGCAAGAGGCCCAGACGCCCGACGCCGTCCCTCTTGTCCGCCGGCAGCTTCGCCGTGAGGATCGAGATGAACACGACGTTGTCGATGCCCAGCACGATCTCCATCGCGCAGAGCGAGAGGAGCGCGACCCACGTCTCCGGATCCTGGATGCCTGAAAGCATCGCCTGCTTTTAGGGCAACCTTCCTCGCGCGGGAAGGGGCCGCGATGACGTCCCCTCCGCTTCCCCCTTCAGGGTAGGCAGGGATCCACCAGGTTCGTCGGAGGTACCGCCCCGACGCGTGCGCCCACCCTCCGAATGCTAGAGCACCAACCCCGGCCGGTCGACATCCGTCCGCGAAAGAGGAGGGGAATCGTCGTGCTTTCCAATCGTATTTCCGTCATCGGGCTCTGCATTTCGTCGCTCATCATTGCCTGCGATCCACGAGTGGACACGCCGATCGCCCCCGAGGGCGAGGCGGCGGTCGTGGCGGACGCCCTGGCCGTGTCCTCGAAGAAACCGTCCGTCGAGACGTTCAGGTTCTCGACGGACGACGTCATTGCCGTGACGATGGCCTCCGGCGGACTCTTCGCGCCGTCTCCGGCGAGCATTCCGACCTTCGACGAGCCCGAGATCGCCGACGGATTCCTCCTCGCATTCAAGCTGTACGACGAGCAGGGCAATCTGCGCGGCTTCGGCACGGAGCAAGAGGTGCTCGACCTGCCGAACGCGAGGACGTTCACCACGTACACGCTGACCCTGATGGATGAAGGCACGCTCATGCTCGCCCAAACGGAGGACCTGACGGTCCTGCTCGCCGAGGTCGAGGACATGCTGGCCACCGGGGAGCTCATCCGCACCTACCCGACGCCGCTCCGCACGCTGAGCACCATCCCCGAGACGGCCAGGATCGTCGGTGGTACCGGCAAGTTCGTGAAGGCGAAGGGGACCTTCCGCGAGTTTTCCATCGCCCACACCATCGACCTCGTGAACAGGGATCACGACCTGGAGATCGAGCTCGAGATCGAGCTCAAGTAGAGGAGGCGGCGGGGGCGCTCCCGCCTTGCCCCCACCCGTTCGTCCTGCCACCCTGGCGCCCGTGTCCGCAGCGGACGAGCCTCTCCAGCCCGAAGCGGTCGCCGAGCGCCCCCAAACACCCTGGCGCGCTCGCCTCGCCATCTCCCTGCTCTGCGGCCTCGGACTCGCCTGGGTCCTCCTGCGCGGCGGCCTGCCCCTCCTGCCGCCGAAGAGCTCGTTCGACCTCCTGCAACCGTCGGCCGTCGTCGCCTACGTGGCCTCGCTCGCCGTCGTCCACTGGTTCCGCGCCGCCCGCTGGCGCCACCTCCTCCGGCCCCTCGGCCATGTCTCGCTGCGGGACGTCGTCGCCGTCTCCTGGGTCGGGTTCGGCGCCATCCTCCTCTCCCCGCTTCGCAGCGGCGAGATCGTCCGGCCCTACCTCGTCACCCGCCGCGGACCCGTGCGCCTCTGGGAGGCGACAGGCACCGTCGGGGCCGAGCGCGTCATCGATGGCCTCGCGCTCAGCGTGATCCTCTTCGTCGCCCTCCGCCTCGCCACGCCGCTCGATCCGCTGCCCGATCGAATCGCCGATCTGCCCGTCCCCGTCGCCGCCGTACCGCAGGCGGCCAATGGCGCGCTTTTCCTCTTCTTCGCGGCGTTCGTCGCCATGGCCGTCTTTTTCTTCGCCCGCGATTTCGCCCGCCGCGCGACCCGGGCGATCCTCGGCCTCGCCTCGAAGCGCCTCGGCGAGCGTGTCGCCGACATCGTCGACCGCGTCGCCCAGGGCATCCGCTTCTTGCCCTCGCCCCGCCACCTCTTGCCCTTCCTGCTCGAGACGGCCGCTTACTGGGGCGTGAACGCGGCCGGGATCTGGCTGCTCGCGCGTGGGTCGGGGCTCGCGGGGATCACGCTGGCCGAGGCCTGCGTGGCCATGGGCTGCATCGGCATCGGCATCCTCGTCCCGTCCGGGCCCGGGTATTTCGGCGCGTTCCAGCTCTCCACGTACGTGGCGCTCGCCATGTACTTCCCCGAGAGCGCGCTGCGAGGCCCCGCCGCCGCGTTCGTGTTCGTCCTCTACGCGGCCCAGGTCGGCTTCCACCTCGTCGGCCTCGGGCTCGGGCTCTTCCTGCTCCGCCGCGCGCCGGAAAGCTGGCCCTCCACGTCACGCCTGGGGTAAGTGTTTTCCATGCGCCGGCTCTGCGGCATGGTCCTCTGCGCGCTGCTCGTCGGCGGCGCCGTCCTCGTCCCCGCGTTCGAGCCCGAGGCGCTCGCTGCGACGGCCTACGAGTCGCCCTACACCTTCGAGCAGACCTGGGGCACGGCGATCCGCCTCGTCCGCGTGGATCTCGGGCTGAAGATCACCGAGAAGGACCCGGAGCACGGCTACCTGCTCTTCGAATACACGAGCCCCGAGAGCGGCAAACGCGTGCACACAGGCTCGATCGAGGTCGTGCAGAGCGGCAAGGACGTCGTGCGCGTCACGGCCAAGCTGCCCACGATGCCGAGTTACCACGAGCGGATGATCGTCGACGCGCTCGCGAAGAAGCTCTCGGTCGAATACGGCGATCCCCCCGCGCGAAAGCCCGACCCGCCGCCGCCGCCGCCGGAGAAGGACGGCGACAAGGGCGGCGAGGCGCCCTGAGGAGACGACGATGCTGACGGTCTACAAATTCGGCCCCGCGTTCGGCCTGCCCGACCTCGGCCCGTTCGTCATCAAGCTCGAGACCTGGCTGCGCATGGCGGGGCTGCCGTATCGGAGCGAGGTCGGCGATTTCCGCAAGGCGCCCAAAGGAAAAATCCCCTACGCGGCGGACGGCGACCGGCTGATCCCCGATTCGAGCCAGATCATCGATTACCTCGTGGAGAAGCACGGGGACAAGCTGAACGACGGGCGCTTCGGCCCACGGGAGCGCGCGCTCGGGCGGGCCATCAAGTCGCTCTTCGAGTCGGAGCTCTATTTCGTCCTCGTGTACCTCCGGTGGTGGAGCGACGAGGACTTCGCGCTCGTCCGCCCCGCGTTCGGGGAGGCCATGATGGCCGGAGGGGTGCCGCGCTTGATGGTGTCGCCCATGCTCTCGTTCGCGCAGCGGGGGACGCGTAACATGCTGAAGGCGCAGGGAATGGGCCGGCACACGCGCGAGGAAGTGTTCGCGATGGGCCGCTCGCTCGTGGACGCGGCGGCGGACCTGCTCGGCGACAAGCGGTTCTTCCTGGACGACGAGCCGTCGACGATCGACGCGACGGCGTATGGCATGCTCGCGCCGATCCTGTTCGCGCCCGCCGAGAGCCCGGTGAAGGCCCGCGCGCTGGAGAGGGCGAACCTGGTCGCGTTTTGCGAGCGGATCCGGGGCGCGTACTGGGCGGACGAGCCCGCGGGCTAGCAGGCTCAGACGGCGAGGAAGGCCGGGACGAGGCGATCGGGGCGAAGGACGCCTTGCTCGCAGAACCACGTGTCGACGGCGTCGATCCGCGCTCGGCCCGCCTCGCCGCCCTCGAGCTCGCCCACGCGCCGCTCGGTCAGGCGCGCGAAGAAATCGAGGTCGGAGCGGCGGAAGGCAGAGCCAGCACGCAGGAGGTAGGCAAGGGCGCGATCGACGTCGCCGCGGCGCACGAGAATGGCGGCACGAATGGCGAGGGCGCAAGCGTCGGACCAGGAGGTGCGCTCCTGATCGAGGCGATCCGCGAGGGAAAGGGCCTCACGAAAGAGGGGCTCGGGGTCCGCGACGTCACGGGCGCGGGCGAGCGCCACGCGGGCCTGGAGGTCGAGGAGGCGGAGGCGGATCGCCTTCGCGGTGCGCGGGAGCATCGAGGCATGCAGCTCGCCGAGCCGCGCGTGCACGTGCGCGTAGGCGCGGCTGCCCTCGCCGAGTTGAAGCCACGCCCCCGCCCTCACGTAGAGCGCGCCCCAGTGAATCGTGTGAAACCCCCGGGTCGTCCAGCCCGCGAGGGCACGCTCGGCGGACGCGATCGCCTCGTGCGGCCGATCCTGCAGGAGCAGGCCGATCGGACCCATGAAGGCGCCGAGCGCGGTCTCCATGTACCGATCGCCGAGCGCATCGGCCTCATGGAAGCAGCGGGGGAGGTGCTCGAGCAGGGCGCGGAGGTCGCCGACGTAGAAGAGCGCCGTGAGGAGCCACCAGGCGTACATGGAGGCGATCTCCCAGGCGATGTTGCTGCACGCCTCGCGGAAGAGGTCGATCGTGCGCTCGCACAGGACGATCGCCTCGCGGAACTCGTAGCCGTTGTGCGCCGCGAGGGCCCTGGCCGCAGAGGACCACGCGAGCGCGTGCGGGTGCTCGATCCGCCGCGCGATCGCCTCCGCGCGCGCCGCGAGCTCGCGGGCCTCGGCGATGTTCTGCGCGCCGCCGCCGAGGCTGCGGAGCACGGCCTCCCAGGAGAAGGCCCGCGCAATGCGATAAGGCTCACCCGCCTCGAGCGAGAGCGCGAGGTGCCGCGCCTGGAAGTCGGCGCCGCGGACGGCGTCGACGCCGCCGAGGCCATTGCCGAGCGACCAGCAGAGATCGATGCGGTGGAGCACCGCAGGATCGATGTCGTGCTCGGGCCTCTCGTGGAAGTCGTACCCCCGGAGCCGCTGCTTCACGCGAGCCACGGCGACGTTGACGAACGCGCGCCGCGGGGTCGCCGGGTAACGCAGGCCCACGGCCGGGAGCAGCTCCCGCGCGGCCGCGAGGCCCTCGTCCATGTGGCCCGCGCGTAAAAGATGCTCGGCGGCCCGCTGCCGCGGCACGAGGGCCGAGCGCGCGTCGAGCTTCGACGCCGCGGAGAGGAAGACGTTCGCCGCCTCGGCCCCGCGTCCGGCCTTCGCGAGGGCGTCGCCGAGCCGGAGCTCGAGCGCGCCCACGTCTGCAGGCTCGGCGAGCTCGAGCGCGAGGCGGTAGAGCGTCGCGGCCCGGTCGAACGCGAGCACCCGCTCGGCCCGCTGCGCCGCGCGCTCCATGTAGGCCCGCGCGCGCGAAGGCTCGCCCGCCGTGCGGAAATGCATGGCGAGCGCCTCCGGGTCGGCGTTGCTCATGCCCTCCATGGCGTGGCCGAGCGCGCGATGCCGATCCCGCAAGACCTCGTCGGCGAGGCCCTGCACGACCGACTCGCGGATCTTGTCGTGGTACGCCTCGACGCGCGCCTCGTCGCGCCCGCCCTTGGCGCGGAGCAGGCCCTCGGCCCGCAGCGCCGCGATCGCGCGGCTGTTCTCCTCGTCCCCGAGCGCCGCCGCCTCCTTGATCAGCACCGGCTCGATCGGCCGCCCCGCCGTGCTCACGATCTCCAGCACGAGGCGCGCGTGCGCCGGGAGCAAGGCCACGCGCGCCGCCACGACGCCGCGCATGTCGAGCCCTTCGCTCGTGTGCCCCGCGAGGAGGTACCGCGCGAGCTCCTGCACGAAAAACGGGCTGCCCGCGGCCTCCCGCGCGATCCGGGCCGCCGCCCGGCGCGCCTCCGCGTCGTCGCTGCCGAGGATCGAGAGCGCGAGCGCCTCGGCGTCCTCGGTCGAGAGCGGACCGACGACGACCTCGCGCGCCTCGATCTCCGCCGCCGCCTCCGCCGCGCGTGGTGAGGGCAAACGCCCGACGAGCTCGCTGCCGCGCGCCTCCTCGGTCCGGTAACTCGCGACGAGGAAGAGGTTCGGCGCCGGCGCCACGAGCAAGGCTTCGAGCAGGGCGGCGCTGTCGGCGTCGGCCCATTGCAGATCGTCGAGGTAGAGCACGAGCGGGCGGTGCTGCGCGAGGTTCACGAAGAGCTTGCGCAGGGCCTCGAACGCGCGCCGCCGCAGCTCGTGTGGATCGGGCGCCTCGGGCTCGCTCCCCTCCTCCGCGAGCCGGCCGAGCACCGGGAAGAGGCGCGCGAGCGAGGACAAACCCGGGGGCAAGAACCCCAGGCGATCCTCCGGGTCGAACTCGCCGAGGAAACGCGCGAGCGCGTCGATCGCCCCGTCGAACGCCTTGTAGGGCACCCACTCGCGCTCGTGGCAGCGGCCTTCGAGCACGATCGGCTGGGCGCCGAGCCCGTCGAGGAAGGACCGCACGAGGTCCGATTTGCCCATGCCGGACGTGCCGTGCACGTGCAGCACCACGGGCTGCTTCTCGCGGACGAACGCCTCGAACGCCTCGCGCATCGCGGCGGTCTCGCGCGCGCGGCCCACGAAGCTCGGCCGCGCGCCACGCGTCGTCATCGTCATCGACGCCACGCGCGGCGCGCTCTCCGTCGCGGCGCGGCCCACGCGGAAGACCTGCTCGGCCCCTGCCCGCGCGCCCGGATCCCGCGCGAGCAGGCGGAGGGCGAGCTCGGCGAGATCCTCCGGCGCGTCGGGCGCGATCTCCCGCGGATCGGGCGGATCGACGAGGTGCTTCGCGTAGAGCAGATCCTCGATGCTCGTCCCTTCGAAGAGGTGCGGCACGACGCCCGTGAGCGCCTCGAAGAGCATCACGCCGACCGAATACCAGTCCGAGCCCCCGTCGCCCGAGGCGCCCGTCGCTTGCTCCGGCGACATGTACGCCGGCGTGCCCACCACGAGGATGCGGTCCCGCGCCAGCGATTCGAACGATCCGACGAGCCCGAAATCGAGGATCTTCACGCGCCCCTCGGGCGTGACGAGCACGTTCGAGGGCTTGAGGTCGCGGTGCACGCGGCCCGTGCGGTGAATGGCGGAGACGCCCTTCGCGAGCCCCACGAGGCTATGGCGCAGCCGATCCACGTCGAGCTCGCCTCGCGCGTCGGGCTGCATTTGCGGCGGGCGCGGGGGCGCGGCGCCATCCATGGACAGGGTCGTCATGGCGATCGTGCCGTGCGGACCGGCCACGGCGGGGAGGTCCATGGTCACCACGGTCTCGAGCTCGGCGGCCATCGCGCGCTGGGCGGTGGGCAGCGGCGGGAGCGTGATCGCCGAGGCGTCGCTCCGCTCTTCGCGGTTCGGGCGCACGTGGCGGAGGAAGCTCACGCCACGCACGAGCTCCATCGTCAGGTAGAACCGGCCATCGTCGAAGAAGAGCTCGTGCAGGCCGACGAGGTTCTCGTGCGCGACGTCGGCGAGCGCCCGGAACTCCTGCTTGAAGGCATAAAGCGCCGCCGGATCCATGGAGAGCAGCGCCTTCAAGGCGACGTCCGAGCCGAGGGATCGATCAAACGCCTCGTACACGACGCCGAAGCCGCCCTGCCCGAGGCAGCGGCGAATCACGAAGCGCCGGCTGAGCTCCTCGGAGACGGACGGCAATTGCACGACATTTTCCACGGGTCCCACTCCCCTCACCCCCGCCTCCTCATCCCGCGCGGGAGAGGAGGCGAGCCTCTAGCCTCGCTTCACCGGGGCCGCAGGATCAAGTCGAACGTCGGGAAAAAATCGTTCGATCGCACGGGGACCCGGCTCCACCGCCCATCGTCCCCCTTCTCGAGGACCTTTTCCCTTTGATCGTAGTTGTACCAGATGGCGCCGAGCGCCACGCGCACCGTCTTTCCGAGGCCGATCTCGAGCCCGACCTCGGCGCTCGCATAGAGCGGCGATCGCGGCGGATACGGGCTCCTGCCGATCACATAACCGTTCACGGCGGCGCGGGCGCGGAGCCAGTCGAGGATCGCGTAATCGTAGGCGAGGCCGGTCCGGACGCGGAAGCCGTTCAGCGCGGGCGCGAAGAGGAGCTCGATCGGCGCGTACGTCTCGAGCGGCGTCGCCGGGTTGTCGCCCAGCCCGAGGCCCACCGTCGTCTCCAGCCGCCCCGTGAGGACGCCGCGCTCGCCGCCCGAGATCCAGAGCCCCGCGGTCGGCGCGATCACCCAGCCGGGCCGCCTCCCCGAGGTCTCCCACGTCGGGAAGAGATAACCTTGCGTCAGCCGCATCGCGCCCGTCGGCGCCGAGAGGCCGTATTCGCCCGTCACAACGATATTTTTGCCGAGATGGCCGAGCTCGCCGCGGAACGTGAAATTCGGCGAGAGCACGAGCCAGGGCACAATCATGGTGGTGACCTCCCAGCCCTTGCCGAGCCCGAGCTCGAAGGGCGAGAGCAGCCCCGCGGAGAGTTTTCCTTTTGGCAGGACACGCGCGGTCTCGCGCGCGGGCATGGGCTCGGCAGAAGCGAGGGTCGGCGAGAGCAACGCGGCGACGCCGAGCGCGACGAAGAGGGATCGCTTCACGGCGTCCCTCCCCCGAGCACCCACGTCCCCACGACGGGCGCGTGATCACTGAGGAGCATCGGATCACTCTGGATCCCGAGCCTGCCCGGCTCCTGCAAGACGTCGGTCGAGCCCGGGGCCCAGGCGTCGGCCTTCGTGACGAAGAGGTAATCGAGGGTGCGGTTCCAGAACTGCGGCTGACCCTCCTCGTCGCTCCGCAGCGGCCCGGCCACGGTGTGCGTGAAATACCGCCGCTGCTCGGCCTCGGTTTGTCCGTAGTCTTCGAGGCTCACCCAGGGCACGTAATCGTCGTAGAACTTCTGCATGATCTCCGGCGTGTAGGGGGGCTGCTCGTACTCGGTGCCGATCGAGCTCGGGTGCTCGTCGGGGAAGCCGACGATCTTGACCGAGGTCGGAGGCAACTCGTTGAAATCGCCGCCGAGCACGAACGGGAGCGTCTCTTTCTTGATCTCGTCGTATATCTGCTGGATCTGCCGGCCCTTCGTGCCGTCGACGTCGTAGGCCTCGGTGTGCACCACGTAGGCGGCGACGTCGCGGCCGGCGCCCACGTCGATCACGGCGCGCCCGATCATGCGGTGGATGTAGAACGTGGCCGTGACCCCGTCCTGATCGGTGCGATCCTCCTGCCGGATGCGCTCGGCGAACGTGATCGGGTATTTCGAGAAGATCGCGTTGCCGAGGTCGATGCGGCCGACGCCCTCGGAGGGGACGTAGCGGCTGTTCCAGGTCTGGATGTAGGCGGCATAGTTGAGGCTCGTGCCCTCCAGCGTGCCCTGCACCATGTCGTAATAGGCGCTCCGCCGCGAGTTGACCTCGATCTCCTCGGCCATGAGGATATCGGGGTCGTACTCGTTCACCAGGCGGTAGAGGTCGGCCATGTTCTCGGCGACCTCGTGGTGCGTCATCTGCACACGGTCGCCCCAGTAATCGAACCAGAAGTCGATCCGCGCCGCGCCGTATTTCACGTTCCAGGCCATCACCTTGAGCGCGGCGGGCTGGGGATCGGCGGGCGGGACGAGGACGCTGCGCGTCGTGACCGGGACCTCTTCGCGGACGAAGTCGAAGTCTTGCGCCATGGGCTCGCAGGCCGGGAGCGACGCGAGCAGCGCCGACATCGAGAGCGCGAAGGGCACGCGGCGGCGGGTGAGGAGTGTCATGACCGTCCATGCTACTCCCCGCGCCCGGACGCTGAAAGATCCTTACGGGTGTCCCCAGTCACAGGGTCCACGTCCGCGCGTGGCCGCGTGCAGCCGGCGCGGAAAAGCGCTGCGGCGCTGCAATTCATTCGAATCCACGCGCCTGGTTCCCGCTTGACACCCCGGTTCCGCTCACTTTTTATTGGACCATGTCCCGCGCCTCCCTCCTCCTCGCATTCGCTCCTCTTGCTGCCGCCGCGCTGCTCGTGACGCCCGACGCGTCGGCGGCGAACTACACGCTCTGGATTCACGGCCGGAACACCGGCACCGCGACCAAGGCGGGCAACTACGCCGATTTCTCCTACTGGGGCTCGTCCTCGACCGCGGCCGGCATCAACAAGAAGGCCGTCAACTGGGACGGCAAGAGCCGCATTTCCAGCCAGAACTACCGCATCCGCGACGCGCTCGATTGCTACTGCACGGGCGCGAACTTCTGTTACATCGCCGCCCACAGCGCCGGCGACGCGCAGATCGGGTACGCCTTGGCGCTCTACGGCGGCTCGACGCGCAACAAGAAGAACGCGAGCCCCGCCGCCGACGGCACGTGTGGCAACGCGGGCGGCACGCAGACCGGCTGGAACATCAAGTGGGTCGACGTCGCGAGCGGCGCCGGCGGCGGCAGCGAGCTCGCGAACATCGGCTCCTGGGCCGTGAGCGACCCGCTCACGGGCGACCTGCGCACGGGCGTGATGCGCGGCCTCTACGACCACAACCAGACCCGCGGAAAATGGTTTTACATGTTCGCGGGCGCCAAGGGCACGCTCTACTCCGGCACCCTGCCCGGCCAGGACGACGAGGCGGTCGCTTACCACTCGACCGGCGGCGTCGCCTCGACGGGCGGCTTCTGCAACCCGGGCAACCTGTTCTGCGACGGCACCCTGTCGCTCGGCTCGGGCGCGACCAGCAACAACAAGGCGAAATGGTCCTACCACACGGTCGAGTTCCGCGACGACTCGGAGGCCTACGACCATTACGCGGCGGGCAAGTGGGGCGGCATCGTCGGCCCGGTGCGCGCCGACATGGTCAACTACGCCAAGTAAAACCGCCGCGTGAAAAAACGGTTGGCAGGAAAAATGGCCTCTCCGGGGCCGGGGCGGCGGCGCCTCGTGATCGGGGGGGCCGTCCTGGCCGCGGCCCTCCTGCTCTTCTGGCAACACGACCGCCTCTCGCCGCGGCGCGCGCCCTCCGAGGACGAATTGCTCGCCGGGGCCCCCGCGCGCTCGGCAAATCCCGATCCCGCCCGCAGCCTGCTCGGGGACGGCCCGAAGCCGCGCTTCGTGGATCCGACGAGGACCGGCGCCGGCGAGGACGGCGGGGGCTCGACGTCGCTTGAAATCGCCGAGAAGCGCCTGGCGCGGGCGCGGCACACGCTCGAAGGGTATTTGCAGGCCACGCGTTATCCGCCCGGCGCGCGCCCGCTCTCGGAGAAGCCCGATCTCCAGAAGCCGCACGCGGTCCAGCCGAGCACGCAGCCGCTCGCGCGCCCGGACCAGAAGCTCACGGACGCCCGCGTCACGCTCTCGCAGGATCGCCTGTACCTCGTGGGCGACGAGGCCGCGCGCCTCGCCGTCACGTGCGAAACGAGCGAGGGCCCCGCGCGGTGCGAGGTCCTGCGCGCCGAGGCCAAGGTCCCCGCGTCGATGCCGCAGGCGAACACCCTCCCGCCGGCCCCCGTCGTCTTCGCCGACGACGGCGCGGGCAGCGCCGCGGCGCTCTTCGCCCCGGCGAAGGAAGGTTTCGGCGGGTATCACGGCCCGATCGCGATACAGCTCGATCTACGCATCGACGGCGAGGAGGGCGCCGCGGGCTTCGACCTCGTCTACACGCCCGCCCCGCCGGCGCGCTTCACGGGCGACGTGCGCGAGGTCCTCGAGGACGGCTCGCTCTGCTTGTACGTGCGCCTCGCCGTGGACAAACCAGGCCGGTACGTGGTCGTGGGCCGCGTGGACGACGCCGGCGGGGATGGATTCGCTTACCTCGAGCACAACGATCCGCTCGGCGCGGGCGCGCAGGAGGCGAAAATGTGCATTTTCGGCAAACTCGTCCTCGACGAGCAGGCGAAATCACCGTTCGTCTTGCGCGACGTCGAGGCGTTTTTGCTGAAGGAGGACACGTACCCCGATCGCGAGCTCGTCCCGGGGCGCGATGGTCCTTTCTACACGACGAAGGCCTATCCCGAGAGCGTGTTCTCGGACGCGGAATGGCAGAGCGAGGAGAAGGACCGCCACGTCGAGGAGTTCACGAAGGACGTGAAGGAGGCGGAGGCGGAGGTCGCAGCGGCCGGCGGCGACCCCTGACGATTCATTGCGGCGGTTCGATCTGGAACACGTCCCACGCGGGCGTGTGGTTGTTCTCCTCCGGGACCTGCGAGGTCACGTAGAGCGCCGGGTACGTCTTGTCGACCACCTCGACCCCGTTCTCGAACCGCGTCACGACGCCGCTCACGAAGAGCTGCGGATTGTTGAGGTCGCGCCGCTTGGAGCTGAACGTCAGCCAGTAATACTTTTTCCCGTTGAACGCCTCGGCGCTCGGCGCCCAGCGCGGCCACGAGTTCGTGAGACCCGGGCTCGCCTTGCCCACGCACGCCGGCGGATCGTTCGCCGCCACGCGCACGGGCTCGCCGCCCTTCGCCGGGACCACGAAGACCTCGGCCTGCGGCTCGTCGTAGGAGTCGGCCCACACCCCATTCGCCTGCTTGTACGGCGCGAATCGATTGAACGCGAGCATCGTGTCGCCCGGCGAGATGACCGGATAAAACTCCAGGAGCGCCGGATCACTCGCGCCCGGCAGCGGCGTCGCATTACCGCCTTGCCGGTTGTTGAAGGGCACCGTGTAGATGTCCATCTGCTGGTTGGCATCCGTGATCCCCGTGATGACGCCCTCGCCGCCCGTGGGCGCCGTCGTGTAGGCGATCGTCGTCCCGTCGTGCCACCACGTCGGCGAGGCGACCACGCCCGTCTCCCCGCCGCGCGACAAGATCCCCCAGCCGGTCGCGGGATCCTGCGCGTGGAGGTCGGTCCAGACGAGGTCCCACCTGCCCGCCGTGAGCACGGGATCGTACATCACGGTCAGGACCACGGCATCCTGCGCCGAATAATGCGCCTTCGAGAGCGTCGGCACCGTTTGCCTCTGCCTATCGAGCAAGCCGAGCGCGACGGCCGAGACCTGCATCTCCGTGGGCAAACCCGCCGTCCCGTCGACCTTCCGCGCCGTCACGCTCCGCGTGTTGGCCGCGCCGTCGCGCGCGAAAAACGAGAAGAGGCCGTCCGGCGACGAGGCATGGCAGGCCACGCAGACCGTGTCGCCGCCCAGGCTCTCGGGCGAGAGCACCGTCTTGAGCTCGGTGTCGCCGATGGTAAAACCCTTCAATGCGGTCTTGCCCGAGCCCGGCGCGCCCGTCGTCCAGTAAATGATCGACCCCGGCGCCGCGACGGGCGCCACGTGCACCACGCCCTCCGTGCCGATGACCGGCCCCGCGACGAGCGCGCCGCCGTCGATCTGCGCGCTGCGGATCGAGACCTTGAGGTCGCGGCCCGCGCTGTGCCCCGCGAGCCCGGTCCAGACGTCCGGGGGAATGCTGTACGACGTGGCCGCCGTGTAAACGACGAGCTCGTTCACCTGGTTGTCGACCGCGAGCCGGAGCTCGAAGACGTTGTGCCCGGGCGGCGCGATCCATTCGAAGCGCAACGGCGTCCAGTTCGTCGGGACGAGCGCCTCCATGGGCGGCTCCGCCATACACGGGCCACCTTGTGGCATCGCGGGCGTCTTCTCGA